>NZ_JBIIGK010000119.1:0-9089 GCF_044236515.1 Phenylobacterium sp. | reverse complement strand
GGTAACGCCAAGGTCGCCCTCGGCCTCGTGCTGGCGGTGACCGCCCTCGACCTGATCACCGCGGTGCGCATGAGCACCGTCAAGCGCAATTGCGACTGAGGGGAATCCCATGAAGGCGATCTGCTGGCAGGGAAAGAAGGACCTGCGCTGCGAGGAAGTCCCCGATCCGATCATCGAGGACCCGAAGGATGCGATCATCCGCATCACATCGACCTGCATCTGCGGGTCGGACCTGCACCTGATGAACGGCTTCGTGCCGACGATGTGCGCCGGCGACGTGATGGGCCACGAGCCGATGGGCGAGGTGGTCGAGGTCGGGAGCGAGGCCCGGAGGCTGGGGCTGAACGTCGGCGACCGGGTGGTCGTGCCGTTCCAGATGACCTGCGGCGAGTGTGAGCAGTGCCGCAAGCAGAACTTCTCGGCCTGCCAGGTGACCAACCGCAACAACGCCCTGGCCAAGGCCTTCTTCGGCGACAGCGTGGCCGGCCTGTTCGGCTATTCGCACATCACCGGGGGCTATGCCGGCGGCCAGGCCGAGTACCTGCGCGTCCCCTACGCCGCGACCACCGTCGTCAAGATCCCCAAGGCCGGCGAGGACGAGAAGTACCTGTTCCTGTCCGACATCCTGCCGACCGGCTGGCAGGCGGCGGCGCAGGTCGACGTCGGGCCGGAGGACACCGTGGCGGTCTGGGGCCTTGGGCCGGTCGGGCAGATGACGGTGCTGTCGGCCAAGGTGATGGGCGCCAAGCGGATCATCGGCATCGACGACGTGCCCGAGCGGCTGGAGATGGCGGCCGGCCTCGGGATCGAGGTGCTGGACCGCAAGGGGATCAACGTCATCCAGACGTTGAAGGACATGACCAATGGCCATGGCCCGGACGTGGTCATCGACGCGGTCGGGATCGAGGCGCACGGGCCCAATGCGGTGCTGGATCTGATGGATCGGGTGCAGACGGCGTTCAAGCTGGAGACCGAGCGGCCGGTCGCGCTGCGCGAGGCGATCATGGCCTGCAAGGCCGCCGGCCGCATCTCGATCCCCGGCGTCTATGGCGGGCTGTCGAACGCCGTGCCGATGGGCGCGCTGATGAACAAAGGCCTGACCCTGAGGACCGGCCAGACCCACGTCCGGAAGTGGACGGACGAACTGCTGCGGCGGATCGACGAGGGCGAGATCGACCCGAGCTTCGTCGTCACCCACCGGGTCCCGCTCGGCCACGGTCCGGAGATGTACAAGACCTTCCGGGATAAGAAGGACGGCTGCATCAAGGTGGTGCTGAAGCCGTAAGGTCGACTAGGCTCCGGCCTGATCGGGCCGGAGCCATCTATGTTGAAATCCCTGAGCGTGCGGGTGCTGGTCGCCCTGGTGGCCGGCCTGTTGCTGGGGGCGGCGGCGGCCGAGTTCGGCGGCCCGCTGGTGCGCGCAGGGGTCGAGAACTTCGAGGCGGTCGGGTCGCTGTGGCTCAACGCCCTGCGGATGACGGTCATCCCGCTGCTGTTTTCCGTTCTGGTGGTGGGCGTGGCCGGGGTGGCCGATGCGGCGGCGACCGGCCGGCTGGCCCTGAAGGCGATCGGCTGGTTCGCGGCCTTCCTGCTCGTCGGCTGCGCCTGGACGCTGGCCTTCGGCCACGGCTTCTACGCCCTGTGGCCGGTGGACCCGGGCGCGGCCACGGCGCTGGCCGCCGCCGCGCCGCCGCCGCCGGCGGAGGTCGCGGCGACGCCGACCTTCGGCGACTTCCTCAAGGGCCTGGCGCCCACCAATCCGATCAAGGCGGCGGCCGAGGACGCGATCCTGCCGCTGGTGGTGTTCGCCATCGCCTTTGCGTTCGCGCTCACCCGCCTTCCGGAGACGCGGCGGCTGGCGCTGACGGGGCTGTTCCAGAGCATCGCCGACGCCATGGTGGTGATCGTCCGCTGGGTGCTGTGGGCTGCGCCGGTCGGGGTCTTCGCCCTCTGCCTCGGCGTCGGCCTGCGGGCGGGCGTGGGGGCGGCCGGGGTGATCGGCCACTACATCGTCGCCGTCGTGCTGGCGCAGGTCGGCGTCATCGCGATCGCCGCCGCTGTGGCGATGGCCTGGGGACGGGGGCCGGCCGGCCTGTGGCTGCGGGCCCTGGCGCCCGTGCAGGCGACGGCGGTGGCGACGCAGTCCTCGCTGGCCTGCCTGCCGGCGATGATCGAGGAAAGCCGCCGGATCGGCCTGCCGGAACGGGTGGTCGGGCTGGTGCTGCCGCTGGCGGTGTCGGTGTTCAAGCTGACCAGTCCCGTCGCCAACCTGGCCGTCGCCCTGTTCGTGGCCCAGGTCTACGGGGTGGAACCCAGCGCCCTGCAGTTCGCTAGCGCCGTGGTGATCGCCCTGGCGGTCAGCGTCGCCTCGATCGGCCTGCCCGGCCAGGTGTCGTTCTTCATGAGCGTCGGGCCGATCTGCCTGGCGCTGGGCCTGCCGCTCGACCTGCTGCCGATCCTGATCGCGGTGGAAGTGGTCCCCGACATCTTCCGGACCATCGGCAACGTCACCGGCGACATGGCGGTCACCTCGCTGGTCGCCCGCGATCAGCCGCTGGAGGCCCAGACGCCCACTGCGGCCGCCGCCTGAGCCGCCAGGATCAGCGGCACGCCGAGGCGGAAGGCGGCCTTGCGGGTCTTGTGGCGATGCCGCCGCATGGCGAGCAGGCCGCCAGCCGCGCCGCCGGCCGCCGCCAAAGCAAGCAAGGCCCGCTCCGGCCAGCGTCGGTCCCGGCGCACGGCCGCGCGCTTGTCGGCGGCGAAGGCGGCGTAGGTGACGGCGTTGATGGCCAGGAGGTAGGCCAGGAGCAGCGGCATCCCCGGGCCTCTACCACGCCTCGCGGCGACTGACATTTGCGTCTGGCCGGAACGGCGGCCGACACCCGCGGTTAGCGCCCTGACGACGAGGACCAGGGATGCGGATCCATCACATCAACTGCGGGACCGACTGCCCGTTCGGCGGCGCGGCCATGGACGGGCGCAGCCACGGGCCGCTGGCGCATCTGGTCTGCCACTGCCTGCTGATCGAGACCGCCGGCGGCCTGGTGCTCGTCGACACCGGCTATGGGCTGAGGGACGTGCGCGAGCCATTCCCGCGGCTGAGCCGGCCGTTCGCCGCCCTGCTGAATATCCGGCTGCGGGAGGAGGAAACGGCGGTGCGGCAGGTGGAGGCGCTGGGATTCTCGTCGCGCGATGTCCGGCACATCGTCATCACCCACCTCGATTTCGACCACGCGGGCGGGCTGGAGGACTTCCCGCAGGCTCGCGTCCATCTGATGGCGGCCGAGTTCCAGGCGGCGACGGAGGCGCGCCACGGCTTCGTCTCGAAGAACCGCTATCGGCCGATGCAGTTCGACAACGTCCCGGACTGGCGCCGCTACGAGCCGGACGGCGAAGGCTGGTTCGGCTTCCAGTCGGTCCGTCAGCTGGACGGCTTGCCGCCGGAGATCCTGCTGGTGCCGCTGCGCGGCCACACCTGGGGCCATGCCGGCGTCGCGGTCGACACCGGAGCCGGATGGCTGCTGCACGCCGGCGACGCCTACTTCTACCGCGACGAGGTGCGGCGCGCCGAGCGCCACTGCACGCCGGGCCTGCGGCTCTACCAGAACATGATGGAAGTCGACCGGACGGCCCGGCTCGAAAACCAGGCGCGGCTGCGCGAACTGTCCCTCGACCCGATGGCGGGCGTGCGCATGATCTGCGCCCACGACGTCGTCGAGTACGAGGCCGCCCGCAGCGGGCGGCCGCTTTAGTCCTTACGGATTCTGAGCCGAAGGGTTCTGGGCCGGCGCCTCGTCGAGGCTGTTCACGCGGAAGGCGCTGCCCATCAGGGTGGCGCGGGCCTTGAGGGCGTCGGCGGTGGTCTCGCACCTGGCCGGCAGGGCCCAGCTCATCCACATCTGCGCCTTGGTGGCCGGGGTGACTTCGGGGCCGGCGTTCCAGGTCTGGCGGCCGCGGCGGACGGCCTCGGCGCCCTGGGCGTTGATCGGCCGCAGGCTCGCCTTCTCGGCGGCGGTGAGGGCGGCCTGGAACTCGACGAGCTTCTTGCGGCCGTAGGCCTGCTGATCCGCGTAGACCTTCATGTCCTCCGCCAGGCTGCGGCCCGGCGGGCGGAAGGCGCCTTCTATCCGCCGGACCTCCGGCATCACCTCGTCGTGCATGTCGAGGTAGCCGCGCAGGGCGCCGTAGCACCAGGCGACGAAGGGATAGTCCTCGCGCGGGGCGCCGGTGGGCCAGCGCTCCTCGCTCGCCGCGGCGGGCGGAGCGGCCGGCGCGGGTGCGGCGGCCTCGGGGGATTGGGCGATGAGGGCCAGGGCCAGGGCGAGTGCGGTCATGGCGATAAGCTACCTGTCAGAATTTCAGCGATTTTCAGGCGGAGCCCCGAAGCCCCCGCCGCCCGGCGTCTCGATCTCGATGAGGTCGCCAAGCTCTACCTTAACGGCGAAACAGCCGGGAAGTTCTCTAGCCTTCCCGTCGGCGGCGATCAAACGCTGCCGGCCGGGCAGGCCGGGGGCGCCGCCGGCGAGACCCTGCGGAGCGTGGTCGCGGCGGGTCGAGAGCAGGGCGGCGTCCATCGGTGCGAGGAAGCGGATGCGCCGCAAGGCGCCGTCGCCGCCGCGTCGGGCGCCCGCGCCGCCGGAGCCGCGGCGGATCGCGAACGCCTCGACCCGAACCGGGAAGCGCCGCTCGAGGATCTCCGGATCGGTCAGGCGCGAGTTGGTCATGTGGGTGTGGACGGCGCTGGCGCCGTCGGCCTCGGCGGTCGCGCCGGCCCCGCCGCACAGGGTTTCGTAGTACTGCCGTGCCTCGTCGCCGAAGGTGAAGTTGTTCATCGAGCCCTGGGCGTTGGCCATGACGCCGAGCGCGGCGTAGAGGGCGTCGACGACGTGCTGGCTGGTCTCGACGTTGCCGGCGACGACGGCCGCGGGCAGGCGGGGGGCGAGCATCGAGCCGGGGCGGGTGACGATCTTCAGCGGCTCCAGGCAGCCGGCGTTGAGCGGGATGTCGTCGTCGACCAGGGTGCGGAAGACGTAGAGCGCGGCGGCGTCGACGATGGCCGAAGGCGCGTTGAAGTTGCTTGGCCGCTGGTCGGCGCTGTCGGTGAAGTCGAGGACGGCCTCGCGGGCGACGGGATCGACGGTGGTGCGCACGACGATCTCGCCGCCGTCGTCCATGGGCGCGCGGGCCGCCCCGTCGGAGAGGCGGCCGACCGCGCGGCGCACCGCTTCGGCGGCGTTGGCCTGGACGAAGCCCATGTAGCGGGCCACCGCCTCGCCGCCGAAGGTCGCGATCATGCCGGCGACGGCGGCGGCGCCGGCCTGACAGGCGGCGATCTGGGCTTTGAGGTCGGCGAGGTTGCGGTCAGGCGCGCGGGCCGGGAAGGGGCCTGCGGCGAGGGCGGCGCGCACCTCGGCCTCCAGGAACCGGCCGCCGCGCATGATCCGCAGGGCGTCGAGCATGACGCCTTCCTCGCCGATGTCCCTGGAGAACGGCGGCATCGAGCCGGGCTGGACGCCGCCGACGTCGGCGTGGTGCCCGCGGGCCGCGACGTAGAAGGCGGGCCGCTCGGCGCCCTCAGTCAGGAACACCGGCATGACGACGGTAATGTCCGGCAGGTGGGTGCCGCCGGCATAGGGGTTGTTGAGGGCGAAGGCGTCGCCGGGCTTCAGGACGGGATGGCGGTCGCGTACGGCGCGGACGCTGGCCCCCATGCTGCCGAGGTGGACCGGCATGTGCGGCGCATTGGCGACCAGGCCGCCGTCGACGTCGAACAGGGCGCAGGAGAAGTCGAGGCGCTCCTTGATGTTCACCGAGTGGGCGGTTCGCTCCAGCGCTGCGCCCATGGCCTCGGCGACGCCCATGAAGCGGCGGTTGAAAAGCTCCAGGGTGACCGGGTCGCACCTCTCGGCCGCGATCGCCTGGGTGCGGTTGGCGTCGGTGCGGGTCAGGCGGATGAGGCCGTCGGCGTCGGCGGCGGCGCGCCAGTCGGGCAGGACGGCGATCTGGGTGTCGGCGCGGACGACGAGGGCGGGGCCATCGACGACGGTCAGGGTTTCAGCCGGGACGACGGGGGCGTCATGCCAGGCGCCGCGGGCGTAGATCGAGACCGTCTTCGGCGCGGCGCGAGGGGGGCGCGACCCCTCGTCCGTCGCCCGGCGGACCGCACCTTCTCCCGCAAGGGGGCTGCTGGCGGCTTCCACCTCCACGGAGGCGATCAGGATGGTTCGGCCGGGCTCGACGAAGCCGAACAGGCGGTGGTGGGCGGCCTCGAACTCGACTTGCGGGTCGGCGAGGGAGACGGGCAGTTCGGCGTCGGCGCCGTCGTACTTCAGGCGCAGGGTGCGGCGCAGCGGGCCGGGCTCTGCGCCCTGCGCGGCCAGGTCGGCGACGGCGAGGATCTCGAGGTCGGCCAGCGTCGCCTCGGCGCGGGCGAGGCCGGCGGCGTCGAGCGGGACCTCGAGGCCGGTCTGGCGCAGGGCGGAGACCTCCGCCTCGCCGATGCCCCAGGCCGAAAGCACCGAGCCGTAACGGGGACAGAGGACTTCGGAGACGCCGAGCGCCTCGGCGGTCTGGCAGGCGACCTGGCCTGCCGCGCCGCCGAAGGCGGTCAGGGCGTGGTCGCGGGGGTCGAAACCACGCTCGGTGGAAATGCGGCGGATGGCCTGGGCCATCTGCTCGACGGCGACGGCGACAAAGCCTTCGGCGGCCGCCTCGACGCTGGCGGCGCCCATGGCGTCGGCGAGGTCGGCGAGGCGGGCGCGGGCGGCCTGGGGGTCGAGCGGTCGGGTGCCGTCCTCGCCAAACACGGCCGGGAAACCCTCGGGGCTGAGCCGGCCGAGCACGAGGTTGGCGTCGGTGACGGCCGCTGGCCCGCCGCGGCCGTAGCAGGCCGGGCCGGGCCAGGCCCCGGCGCTGGCTGGACCGACCCGGGCGCGCAGGCCGTCGAAGGCAAGGACCGAGCCGCCGCCGGCCGCCACCGTCTCGACGTCAAGCATCGGGCTGCGCAGCCGAACGCCCGCGACCCTGGCCGTGTCACGCCGCTCCAGCGCGCCGGCGTAGCGGCAGACGTCCGTGGAGGTGCCGCCCATATCGAACCCGAGCACCGCTGCGCGGCCGGCCTGTCGCGCCGTCTGGCCGACGCCGACCACGCCGCCCGCCGGCCCGGAGAGGACGGCGTCGCGGGCGCGGAACGCCTCGGCCCGCACCAGACCGCCGGCCGAGGTCATGAAGTAGAGCGGCGCGCCGCCGACCGCCTGTGAGACCCGCCGCACGTAGGCCCGCAGGACCGGGGTGAGGTAGGCGTCGGCGACCGTGGTCTCGGCGCGGGGCAGGAAGCGCGGCAGGGGCGAGACCTGATGGCTCAACGCCACGCAGCCGAACCCCGCGGCCTCGGCCAGCCGGCCGGCGGCGAGCTCGTGCGCGGGATTGAGGTCGGCGTGCAGGAAGGCGATGGCGACGGCCGTGAAGCCCGCCTGAGCGGCCCGGCTCAGGCGCTCGGCCAGGGCGGCTTCGTCCAGCGGCCGGACCACGGCGCCGTCGGCGGCGAGGCGCTCGTCGGCCTCCAGCACCTCGTCGTAGAGCGGCGCGGGCCGCTCGATGTGGAGCGCGAAGAGGTCGGGCCGCGCCTGGTCGCCGATAATCAACGCGTCGGCGAAGCCGCGGGTGGTGACGAACAGCGTCCGCGCGCCGGCCCGCTCCAAGAGAGCGTTGGTGGCGACGGTGGTGCCCATCTTGATCGTCGCCACCCGATCCGCCGGAAACGGCGCGCCGGGCGGCGTTCCCATCAAGCGGCGCATGGCCTCGACGGCGGCGTCGTCATAGGCCGGCGAGGCGGAGAGCAGCTTCAGCGATCTCGTCGCGCCGTCCGGACCCGTGCCGATGACGTCGGTGAAGGTGCCGCCCCGGTCGATCGCGAAACGCCAGCACCTGACCAAAACGTAATGCTCCTGCCGATTGTCATGGCGACGCCACGGTCTTAAGGCTTGCGATACTCCGATGAGCTTCTGGCGCAAAATCGCGGGGCTGGCGGTCCGGAACCTGGACGAAGCCGAATGCCCCGACTGCCCGGCCGGCCTGCCCGGCGAGGATCCGGCGTTTTCCACCGCCGTCACGGCGCTGGGCGCCAAGCTGGCGAAAGCCGACGGGATCGCCGGCGCCGCCGAGTACGACATCTTCACCCAGGTCTTCCAGCCGGACGAGGGCAGCCGCGGCAACATCCGCCGGCTCTACCAGCTGGCCCGCCAGACGACCCGCGGCTTCGAGAGCTATGCGCGGCGGCTGGCCAAGCGCTACCGGTCGTGCCCGCAGCTGCTCGAGGATGTGCTGGACGGCCTGTTCTATGTGGCGACGTCGGACGGCGTCGTGACCGCCGACGAGCTCGCCTATCTGGAGCGGGTCTCGGAACTGTTCGGCCAGAGTCCGCTGACCTTCCGCCGGATCAAGGCGGTGCACATGGGCGCCGAGAAGGACGACCCTTACGCGGTGCTGGGCGTCGCCCACGACGCCAGCGACGCCGAGGTGCGCAAGGCCTGGAAGGCGCAGCTGTCGGACGCGCACCCGGACCGCGCCCGCGGCCGCGGCCTGCCCACGGAGTTCATCGAGGTGGCCGAAGCCAAGGCCGCGTCGATCAATGCGGCATTTGACGCCATCATGCGCGAAAGACGCACCTGGGCCCTGGAGGGCGCCGCCTAATCGCCACTTTCGAGGTTTTACCAATCTGTCGTGTTGACGTTCGGGACCCCCGGGCCGACATAATTCGTTGTAGCCAAAGGTCGCCGTCTGTCAGGACGCGGCCGGTTTGAGGTCGAGATGGTCAAGCAGTTCGCCGCCCGTCACGGTTCCGCCCTCCGCAGCCTCGCGGTGATCGGCGGCGCGTTGGCGACGGGCGCGGCGGTTATCGTGGGCGCGGTGCTGGCCATCTTCTTCGCCGCCACCGTCGCGGTGATCGCCATCATGGCCTCGGCGCTGCTGGCCTTCGCCGGCCTGGCCCTGCGCGCCCGCCGCACGGCGCGGGTGCGCAACCGCGCCGACGGCCTGATCGAGGCGCGGTATCTGGGCGGCCATCACTGGGTCGCCTACGGCTGGAACGA
>NZ_JBIIGK010000118.1:0-9109 GCF_044236515.1 Phenylobacterium sp. | reverse complement strand
CGCTGGATTCAATCGCCTCACCCGTTGCACCAGGGAGGTGCAGCGCACACACCCGCCCCGTCGCCGCGCCACGCTAAGGAGCCCGCATGCTGTCCAACACCCTCGACCGCCGCATCGAATGGGGCGACTGCGATCCGGCCGGAATCGTCTTCAATCCCCGCTACTTCGCCTTCTTCGACCATGGCTCGGCCATGCTGATCGAGGCGGCGGGCTGGACGAAGCCGGTGCTGATCCAGACCTTCGGCATCGTCGGCATCCCACTCGTCGACACACGCGCCAAGTTCCTCGCTCCCTGCGCATTCGGCGACGACGTGAAGATCACCAGCACCTTCGTGGAGGTCCGCCGCTCGAGCTTCGACATCCGGCATGAACTGCGCCGGGGCGACCTGCTCTGCGTCGAGGGGCTGGAGACCCGCGTCTGGACCGGTCGTGACCTGGAATCCGGCCGCCTCAAGTCGGCGCCGATCCCCGAGATCGTTATCGAGCGGATGAACGGTTAGGCGGTCCAGCCGCTCTCCCGGATCAGCGCCGCTTCCTCCTGCGCCGTCACCGCCAGCGGCTCCGACAACCACTGGCGGAACTTGGCGAAGTTGCCGCGCTCCCAGGCCTCGGCGCGAGCGGCCAGCGTGTAGGCCCCGAGCCGCACGGCTCGGAAGGCGGCGTTGCCCCGGCCGATCGGGACGAGCCGCCCCTCGCTCAGGTCCTCGGCCGCCAGATAGTAGTTGGTCAGGGCGATCCCCTGCCCTTCGCGCGCCGCCCCGAGCGAGATGTGAGCCTGCCAGAGCCGTGCGGCCGGCGGCTTCAGCGGCCCGGCCACCGCCTGGCGCTCGAACCACAGGCGCCATTCGAGATCGGACTCCTCGTGCAGCAGCGGCAGCGCCAGGAGGTCGGCCGGCTGATGCACCCGGTCGGTCACCGCCGCCGCCAGCTTCGGGCTGGCGACCGGGAACACGAAAGGCCTCGCGATCTCGGCGATCCGCACCTGCGTCCCGACGGGCCGGCGCGCCCCGTCGGCTGCGAAGCGGATGTCGGCGTCCGCCTGGTGATGCTCGATGGCCGGGCTCGCGTCGGTTGGGCGCAGGTCCAGCGCCACGGCCGGATGCAGGCTGCTGAAGGTCCGAAGCCGCGACGTCAGCCACAAGTAGGCGAACCCAGGCGCGCACCACACCTCGAGCCGCGAGCCCTGCAGCCGCATCAGCGCGTCCGTGGCCCCGCCGAGTTCGTCGAGGGCGTAGGCGACCCGCGCGTGATACTCCCGCCCGGCCGCCGTCAGGCCGCCGTTTTCGCGGTCGATCAGCATCAGGCCGAACCACGCCTCGAGCGTATGGAGATGACGGCTGACGACGGCGTGGGTGACCCCCAGCGCCTGTGCGGCGCGGCGAACGCCGCCGGCCCGGCCGTAGGCGTCGAACGCCCGCAGGGCAGCGTAGGGCGGCAGGGGCGCGCGCTTGGCGTCCATGCGTCCAGCCTAGCTCAAGTGGTTACCTGAAGTCACCACTCCCGACACGATTGTCGTCTCGCGCAGGAGACTTCGAGGGAGTAAATTGCTGGCCTGACCCTCATTTCCCTTGGCGTCGACAGCAGCGACGCTCCTGGCTCCGGAGACACTCATCATGGCCACCAACGCCGACTTCGCCGCCCGCCGCGCCCGCGCCGTTCCCCGTGGCGTCGGTTCCGCCACCGCCGTCTACGCCGAGCGCGCCCTCAACGCCGAGCTGTGGGACATCGAGGGCCGGCGCTACATCGACTTCGCGGCCGGCATCGCCGTGGTCAACACCGGTCACCGTCACCCGAAGGTGATGGCCGCCGTCGCCAAGCAGTCCGAGCGCTTCACCCACACCGCCTGGCAGGTCGCTCCGTACGACGTCTACGTCGAGCTGGCCGAGCGCCTGAACGAGGTCGCGCCGTTCAAGGGCGACGCCAAGACCATCTTCTTCACCACCGGCGCCGAAGCCACCGAGAACGCTGTGAAGATCGCCCGCGCCGCCACCCGCCGCTCGGCGGTCATCGCCTTCACCGGCGGCTTCCACGGCCGCACGCTGCTGGCCTCGGCCATGACCGGCAAGGTCCTGCCCTACAAGCGCGGCTTCGGCCCGATGCCGAGCGAGATCTACCACATCCCGTTCCCCACCGGCCGCGACGGCAACACGCTGGAAGCCAGCCTCAAGGCGCTGAACTACCTGTTCGCGGCCGATGTCGAGCCCGAGCGCGTCGCCGCCATCATCCTCGAGCCGATCCAGGGCGAAGGCGGCTTCCACGTGGCCTCGCCGGAGCTGATGAAAGCTCTGCGCGAGATCTGCGACACCCACGGCATCCTGCTGATCGCCGACGAGGTTCAGACCGGCTTCGCCCGCACCGGCAAGCTCTTCGCGGTCGAGCATTCCGGCGTCGAGCCCGACCTCGTCACCGTCGCCAAGGCCCTCGGCGGCGGTTTCCCGATCTCGGGCGTCATCGGCCGCGCCGAGATCATGGACGCCTGCGAGCCGGGCGGCCTGGGCGGCACCTACGCCGGCTCGCCGCTGGCCTGCGCCGCCGCGCTGGCGGTGCTGGACGTCATCAAGGAAGAGAACCTCGTCGCCCGCGCCGAGACCCTCGGCCAGCGCCTGCGCAGCCGCGTCGAAGCCATCGCCGGCAAGGCGGGCGCCGTGCGCATCGCCAACGTCCGCGGCAAGGGCTTCATGGTCGGCTTCGACATCCTCGACGCCGACGGCAAGCCGGACGGCGCTGAAGCCAAGGCGGTCTGCGCCCGCGCCCTCGAGGCCGGCCTGATCCTGCTGACCTGCGGCACCCAAGGCGAGGCCATCCGCGTGCTGGCCCCGCTGACCATCGAGGACGCGATCTTCGAGGAGGGTCTCAACGCCCTCGAACGCGCCCTGAACCCCAAAGCCCCGGCCTCCGCGGCCGAGACCCTGAAGCAATCGAGCGAACTGGCATGAACATCGCCGTGAAGTTCGGCGGCGGCGAGTTGGCCGCCGCCCTCGGCCTCAAGAACGCCGACCTGCTGCGGAGCGAAAGCTTCATCGGCGGTCGGTGGGTCGGCGGCGACGCCGAGCGCATCCCGGTCACCAACCCGGCCGACGGCCAGCCCGTCGGTTCGGTCCCGAACCTGAACGCCGACGCCGCCGAACAGGCGGTGACGGCGGCGCACGCCGCCTTCCCGGCCTGGAAGGCGCTGACCGGCAAGGACCGCGGCGCCATCTTGCGTCGCTGGCACGACCTGATCCGCGACAACGCCGAGGACCTCGCCCGGCTGATGACTGCCGAACAGGGCAAGCCCCTGGCCGAGGCCCGCGGCGAGGTGCTTTACGCCGCCTCGTTCCTCGAGTGGTTCTCAGAAGAAGCCAAGCGGGTGCGCGGCGACGTGATCACCCCGCATGCCGCCGACAAGCGCCTGGTCGTGACCAAGCAGCCGGTTGGCGTCGTGGCCGCGATCACTCCCTGGAACTTCCCGCTGGCGATGATCACCCGCAAGGCCGGTCCCGCCCTGGCGGTCGGCTGCACCATGGTGCTCAAGCCGTCGGAGCTGACCCCGTTGTCGGCGCTGGCGCTGGCCCGCCTCGCCGAGGAAGCCGGCGTTCCGGCCGGCGTGTTCAACGTCGTCACCGGCGACGCCGCCTCGATCGGCTCGGTCCTGACCGGCGACTTCCGCGTGCGGAAGTTCACCTTCACCGGCTCGACCGGCGTCGGCAAGATGCTGGCCGCCAAGTGCATGGACACCGTCAAGCGCGTCTCGCTGGAGCTGGGCGGCAATGCGCCGTTCATCGTCTTCGACGACGCCGACCTGGACGCCGCGGTCGACGGGGCCATCGCCTCGAAGTTCCGCAA
Source organism: Phenylobacterium sp. (assembly GCF_044236515.1). Classification (GTDB taxonomy): domain Bacteria; phylum Pseudomonadota; class Alphaproteobacteria; order Caulobacterales; family Caulobacteraceae; genus Phenylobacterium. The sequence goes on along the minus strand of NZ_JBIIGK010000118.1, from coordinate 5,284 downwards.
CACCGGCCAGACCTGCGTCTGCGCCAACCGCTTCCTGATCCAGTCCGGCATCTATGACGCCTTCGCCAAGCGGCTGGCGGAAAAGGTCTCGGCCATGGTCGTCGGCCCGGGGCTTTCCGGCCCGACCGACCAGGGTCCGCTGATCGACGACCGCGCGGTCGCCAAGGTCCGCAGCCACGTCGAGAACGCAGTCGGCGGCGGAGCCAGGGTGCTGACCGGCGGCCAGCAACCCGACCTCGGCGGCTTCTTCTACGCCCCGACCGTCCTCGCGGACGTGCCGGCCGACGCCCTCATCTGCCGCGAGGAGACCTTCGGCCCGGTCGCCGGCCTGGTGAAGTTCGAGACCGAAGCCGAAGCCGTCGCGATGGCCAACGACACCCGCGCCGGCCTCGCCGCCTACTGCTTCACCCGCGACGCCAGCCGCGCCTGGCGGATGGGCGAGGCGCTGGAGTACGGCATGGTCGGGATGAACACCGGCCTGATCTCCACCGAGGTCGCCCCGTTCGGCGGCGTCAAGGAATCCGGCCTCGGCCGCGAAGGCTCCCACTACGGGGTCGACGACTACCTCGAGATCAAGTTGGTCTGCGCCGCCGTGACCTCGGCGTAAGGCCCGGGTCGCCTGGCTCGCGAGGGCCAGGCGACCGCCTCTTCGGCGCAACGAGGCTGCGCACCCCCCCCTTCGGCGTTTCGACATCACGGGCGGCGTTCGCGCGCGAGCCTCCGATTGCGTCTTTGCCGCCCGGGTTGTAACTGTTGCTAACAATCAGCGGTGCATCATAGGGCGGACGTGGTGGTCAAAGACGGCGAAGCGCAGTTCGGTTGGCTGACGCGCGACGTGCTTCAGCGTCAGGTCGCCCTGCGCCCGGACAAGCTGGCCGTCCAGGACCTCAGCCGAGGCCGACGCCTGACCTACCGCCAGCTCGACCAGGACGTCGCCCGCTGCGACGGCCTGCTGCAGCGGCTGCTGACGCCGGGGGCCCGGGTGGCGCTTCTGGCCCGCAATTCGATCCACCACTTCACCCTGTTCTACGCCTGCCAGCGTTCCGGCGCGATCTTCCAGCCGCTGAACTGGCGCTTATCGGGCCCGGAACTCGCGGTCCTGATCGAGGACGCCCAGCCCGAACTGTTGATCTACGAGGCCGAGTTCGAGTCCCAGGCGACCGCCGCGATCGCTTCCGCCGCCCCGCACCAGCTGATCCGGATCGACGGCGATGATGATCCCCTCGCCCGCATGATCGCCGCCGAGCCGCCGGCCCACTTGCGCCCGATCGCGCCGGAGGCGCCCTGCGGCCTGCTCTACACCTCCGGCACCACCGGCCGGCCGAAAGGCGTGATCATGACGCCGCGGACTCAGTTCTTCGCGGCCCTCAACTACACCTTCGTCGGGGAGATGGCGCCCGAGCACGCCCAGCTCTGCGACGTCCCGATGTTCCACGTAGTCGGCCTGCTGGCGGTCATGCACGGCAGTCTGCTGGCCGGGGCCACCATCCATCTCAGCGACCGCTTCGCACCCGCCGACACCCTGCGCCGGCTGGCCGACCCGGCGCTCGGCGTGACCCACTATTTCTGCGTGCCGCAGATGGCCCAGGCGCTCCTCGAGGACCCCGCCTCCGCCGGCGTCGATCTCCACGGCCTGCGGGTGTTCACCGGCGGCGCCCCGATGTCGGCCGAGCTGACCCTGGCTCTCGTGGAGCGCGGCGCGCGACCGTCGAACGGCTACGGCATGAGCGAGAACGGCACCATCCTTGGCGTGCCCCTTGACCCTGATATCGCCCGTCGCAAGGCCGGCTCGGCCGGCGTCGCGGCCCCCGCCGCCGAAATCCGGCTGGTCGGCCCTGACGGTGCGGACGTCGCCGACGGCGAGGTCGGCGAGGTCTGGCTGCGCGGCCCGTCGATCACGCCCGGCTACTGGAACCAGCCGGAGGCCACCGCCAAGGCCTTCGAAGGCGAGTGGTTCCGCAGCGGCGACGCCGCGCGCCGGGATGCGGACGGCTTCTACTTCATCGTCGACCGCTGGAAGGACATGTACATCACCGGCGGCGAGAACGTTTATCCGGCCGAGGTGGAGGCGGTGATCGCCGCCATGCCACAGGTCGCGGAGGCCGCCGTGGTCGGCGTGCCCGACAGCCGCTGGGGCGAATGCGGCTGCGCCTATGTCGTGGTCCGCGCCGGCGAGGCTTGCACGGCCGACGACGTCCTCGCAGCCTGCGACGCCCGCCTTGCGCGTTACAAGCGCCCGTCCCACGTGCGCTTCATCGAGGCCCTGCCCCGCACCGCCTCCGGCAAGATCCAGAAAGACAACCTGCGGCGCCTGTTCGCCGCCGAGCACGAGAAGACCCCGGCATGAGCTTCGATCGCGTTGAGATTCCCTACGGCGCCTATTGGTCGACGCCGTTCGCCAAGTGGCAGGGCGCGCTGCAGCACCTGCACTCCATGAAGCTCGCCGCCCACGTGGCCAAGGCCGAGCTCGCCAAGCGCAACATCGACCCGAAGTCCTTCGACACCGGCGTCCTGGGCCTGACCAACAACCAGTACCAGTCGTTCTACGGCGCCCCGTGGCCGCTGCACGAGATCGGCGCGACCCACACGCCGGGCCACATGATCACCCAGGTCTGCGCCACCGGCGCGCGGGTCGTGTTCGCCGGCGCCTCGGAGATCCAGCTCGGCATGGCGCAGCAGGCGCTGATCCTGGCCGCCGACCGCTGCTCGAACGGGCCGCACATCTACTATCCGGCGCCGAAGGGCCCGGGCGGCTACGGTCAGTCGGAGGACCAGGTCCTCTACAACATGATGAACGACGCCATCGGCGGCCACTCGATGCTGACCACGGCGGAGAACGTCGCCAAGAAGTTCGGCGTTACCCGCGAGGAGGCCGACGCCGTCACCCTGCGCCGCTTCGAACAGTACCAGGACGCCCTCGCCAACGGGAACGCCTTCCAGAAGCGCTACATGACCCTGCCGTTCTCGGTGCCGAAGCCGAACTTCAAGGCGGAGGACACGGTGATGACCGGCGACGAGGGCGTCTTCCCGACCACCGCCGAGGGCCTCGCCAAGCTGAAACCCGTGCTTGAGGGCGGCGTCGTCACCTTCGGCAGCCAGACCCACCCGGCCGACGGCAATGTCGGCATGGTGCTGACGACGCCGGAGCGCGCCGCGGAGCTGTCGTCCGATCCCTCCATCCGCGTCCGCCTTCGCGGCTTCGCTCAGGGACGCGCCGACCTCGGCTACATGCCCGAGGCCCCCATCCTCGCCAGTCAGAAGGCGCTGGACGCCGCCGGCGTGAAGATCTCGGACATTGCGGCGATCAAGTCGCACAACCCGTTCGCGGTGAACGACGTCGCCTTCGCCAAGGCCACCGGCGTCGATGTGATGAGCCTCAACAACTACGGCTCGTCGCTGATCTGGGGCCACCCCCAGGGGCCGACCGGCCTGCGGGCCATCGTCGAGCTGATCGAGGAACTTGCGATCCGCGGCGGCGGCCTTGGCCTCTTCCAGGGCTGCGCCGCCGGCGACAGCTCCATGGCGGCGGTGATCGAGGTCTCCAGCCGCTAAGCCGACCTAGTCGCCGAGGAGGTGCAGCGCCACCTCCCGGCGATGCGGCCGGGACCGGTGCTCGAACAGGTAGATCCCCTGCCAGGTCCCGAGCGCCAGCCGCCCGCCGACCAGCGGGATCGACAGCTGCGTCTGGGTCAGGGCCGCCCGCAGGTGAGCCGCCATGTCGTCGGGCCCTTCCTCCTGGTGGCGATAGGTTGGGCTCTCCGGCGCGAGGCCGGCGAAGAAGTCGGTCAGGTGCGCGCCACGTCCGGGTCGGCGTTCTCCTGGATCAGCAGGCTGGCCGAGGTGTGCCGGCAGAACAGCGTCAACAGTCCCGTCTGCATCCCCTGCCCGCCGGTCCAGGCGACCACCTCGCGGGTGAACTCGTGCAGCCCCGCGCCCCGCGTCGCGACCGCCAGGGTGTGCGCCGCCTGGCGCATCAGATCAGGTCCCGCAGCCACGCGACTAGCGGCGCGTCGGCCGGCGGCATCGGATAGTCGCCGAGCCGCATCGGCTTCACCCACGCCATCGCCTTGTGCTCGCGGTTCTCCGGTCGCCCCTCCCAGCGTCGCACGAGATACAGCGGCATCAGCAGGTGGAAGCTCTCGTACTCGTGGCTGGCGAAGACGAACGGAGCCAGGCAGGCCTGGCTGACGCGGATGCCCAGTTCCTCCTCGAGCTCGCGGATCAGGCAGGCCTCGGGCGTCTCGCCCGCCTCGACCTTGCCGCCGGGAAACTCCCACAGGCCGGCCAGCGCCTTGCCCTCCGGCCGCTGGCAGATCAGCACCCGGCCGTCGGCGTCGACGAGGGCGGCGGCGGCCACCAGAAGCATCGGCTTTTCGCTCATGACGCGGCCATACCCTCCTCTCCCGCGCGAAGCGAGAGGGAGCGCACCCGGCAGTGGGAAAAGCCGCCCGCCGCGCCTGGCCCCCGCTCGCGACGCTCGGCGCGGACGAGGCCCAAGCCTTGACTTTTGGCGCAAGAACAACGATCTGCCTGCTGCGCCCGCCATACGGCGCTATCGGCGCTCCAGCCGCGTGGGGTCATTTCCGACCCAGCCTGTCGAGCGTTTGAGAGACTTCTCATAGATCGCCCATCACGCGGGGCGCTTCCCAACGACCCCGCGCCCCGCGCCCTCGGCAGCTGTCGAGACGGCGCGCTCGGCGCATACGCGAAAGACTGACTTTGACCCAATTCACCGACCTCGGCCTCGCCAAGCCGCTGCTCAAGGCGCTGGCCGACCAGGGCTACACCACGCCGACCCCGATCCAGGCTCAGGCCATCCCGGGCGTCATGGACGGCCGCGACCTGCTGGGCATCGCCCAGACCGGCACCGGCAAGACCGCCGCCTTCGCCCTGCCGATCATCCATCGGCTGATGGAGAACCGCCGGCCGGCGCCGCAGAAGAGCGCCCGCGTGCTCGTTCTGTCGCCGACCCGCGAACTCGCCACCCAGATCGGCGAGAGCTTTAAGGCCTACGGCCGTCACATGGGCCTGACCGTCGCCGTCGTGTTCGGCGGCGTGAAGTACGGCGCCCAGATGAAGGCGCTGGCTCCGGGCGTCGACGTGCTGGTCGCCACCCCCGGCCGCCTGATCGACCACATCCAGGAAAAGACCATCTCCCTGCACGGCGTCGAGACCTTCGTCCTCGACGAGGCCGACCAGATGCTCGACATGGGCTTCATCGTGCCGATCCGCCGGATCGTGAAATTCCTGCCCAAGCAGCGCCAGAACCTCTTCTTCTCGGCCA
>NZ_JBIIGK010000021.1:0-29971 GCF_044236515.1 Phenylobacterium sp. | reverse complement strand
CCGCGCACGATGCCTTCGGCGTCGAGGCCGGCCTCGGCGTACATGGCGTCGGGCTTGTCGTGGTCCTGGAAGATGTCGGGCAGCGCCAGGGTGCGGACCTTCAGCCCGCGGTCGAGCGCCCCGTGCGTCGCCAGGGCCTGCAGCACGAAGGCGCCGAAACCGCCCATCGCGCCCTCTTCGACGGTGATCAGCGCCTCGTGCTCGCGCGCCAGCCGCAGCAACAGGTCGAGGTCCAGCGGCTTGGCGAACCGGGCGTCGGCGACGGTCGCCGAAAGGCCACGGGCCGCCAGCATGTCGGCGGCCTTCAGGCTTTCCGACAGCCGTGTCCCGAACGACAGGATGGCTACCGCCGTCCCCTCGCGGACGATGCGGCCCTTGCCGATCTCCAGCGGGTCGGCGAACGCCGGGATCTCCGCACCGGTGCCTTCGCCGCGCGGATAACGGAAGGCGCTCGGGCGGTCGTCGATCGCCACCGCCGTGGCGATGGCCCGGGCCAATTCGGCCTCGTCCGACGGCCCCATCAGCACCATGCCGGGCAGCGCACCCATGAAGCCGATGTCGAACGAGCCGGCGTGCGTCGGCCCGTCAGCCCCGACCAGGCCGGCCCGGTCCATGGCGAAGCGCACCGGCAGGCCCTGGATCGCCACGTCGTGGACGACCTGGTCGTAGCCCCGCTGCAGGAAGGTCGAATAAATGGCCGCGAACGGCTTCATGCCGTCGGCCGCCAGCCCGGCCGCGAAGGTCACCGCGTGCTGCTCGGCGATGCCGACGTCGAAGGTCCGGTCCGGAAACTTCTGGCCGAACAGGTCGAGGCCGGTGCCCGACGGCATGGCGGCGTTGATCGCCACGATCCGCGGGTCGCGCTCGGCCTGCTTGATCAGCTCGGTGGCGAACACCTTGGTGTAGCTGGGCGCGCCGGCCGCGGCCTTGGCCTGGGCGCCGGTCACGACGTCGAACTTCACGACGCCATGGTACTTGTCGGCGGCGTTCTCGGCCGGGGCGTAGCCCTTGCCCTTCTGTGTGACGACGTGGACCAGCACCGGCTTGTCGACGATGTTGCGGGCGTTCTGCAGGACATGGACGAGGGCGTCCATGTCGTGACCGTCGATCGGCCCGACGTAGTAGAAGCCCAGTTCCTCGAAGAAGGTGCCGCCGGTGACCATGCCGCGGGCATATTCCTCGGCCTTGCGGGCCGCCTCCTGCAGCGGGCGCGGGAAGGCCTTCGACACCGCCTTGCCGACCCGCCGCAGCGAGCGATAGCCGCCGCCGGACACCAGCCGCGCCATGTAGGCGCTCATCCCGCCCACCGGGGGCGCGATCGACATGTCGTTGTCGTTGAGGATGACCGTCAGCTGCTTGGTGGTCTCGCAGGCGTTGTTCATCGCCTCGTAGGCCATGCCGGCGCTCATCGAGCCGTCGCCGATCACGGCGACCACGCGGTTGTCGCGCCCGTCGGCGTCGCGCGCGGCGCAGAAGCCGAGCGCCGCCGAGATCGAGGTCGCCGCATGCGCCGCGCCGAACGGGTCGTATTCGCTCTCGGCCCGCTTGGTGAAGCCCGACAGGCCGCCGCCCTGGCGCAGGGTGCGGATGCGATCGCGCCGGCCGGTCAGGATCTTGTGCGGATAGGCCTGATGGCCGACGTCCCAGATCAGGACATCGCGAGGCGTCTCATAGACGTGATGGAGCGCCACGGTGAGCTCGACGACGCCCAGGCCCGCGCCCAGGTGGCCGCCGGTCTGCGAGACCGCGTCGATGGTCTCGGCGCGAAGCTCGTCGGCCAGCTGGCGGAGCTCTTGGAGACTGAACTTGCGGGTGTCCGCCGGGGCGGCGACCTTGTCCAGGAGGGGAGTGACAGGGGGCATGAGCTACGCGCGACTGCGGACGGACTAATGCCGGCGCTCTAGCACGAAATCCACGCTGGCCCGCAGGAATTCGGCCGCCTCGCCGAACGGCTCCAGATGATCCTTGGCCTGACGGCGCAGCACCTCGAGCCGCTCGCGGGCCGCCTCGACGCCGAGCAAGGTGACGAAGTTGGCCTTGCCGGCCGCTGCGTCCTTGCCGACCGCCTTGCCCAGCGCATCGGGATCACCCTCGGCGTCGAGCAGGTCGTCGACGATCTGATAGGCCAGCCCCAGGTCGTGGGCGAAACCCAGCATGGCGTGCCGATGAGCGTCCTGCGCGCGCGAGACCGCCAGCGGCAGCTCGAAGGCGCAGGCGATCAGGGCGCCGGTCTTCAGCCGCTGCATCCGCGCCACCCCGCCCAGATCGTCACGGACCCCGAGGATGTCGATCATCTGGCCGCCGACCATCCCGCGGGCGCCCGAGGCGATCGCCAGGCGCGCCACCAGCTCGGCGCGAACCGCGCCGTCGGGATGGGTGTCGGGATGGGCGAGGATCTCGAAGGCCGCCGCCTGGAGGGCGTCGCCCGCCAGCACCGCCGTGGCCTCGTCATAGGCCCTATGCACCGTCGGCATGCCGCGTCGCATGTCGTCATCGTCCATGCACGGCAGGTCGTCATGGACCAGGCTGTAGGCCTGGATGCATTCCAGGGCGCACGCCGCCCTCAGCACCGAGCGCTCTGGGGCGTCGAACATGCGGCCGGTCTCGAGGGCGAAGTAGGTCCGCAGCCGCTTTCCCGGGCCCAGCGCGGCGTACCGCATCGCCTCGGTCAGGCGCGACTCCGGGCCGTCGGCGCGCGGCAGCAGCTCGTCCAGCGCCACCGTGACGAGATCGGCGGCTTCGGCGATGCGTCGGGCGAGGTCGATCATCTAGTTGAACTCGGCCGGTTCGACCCCCTGCGCCCCGCCCTGGGCGCCCATCACGATCTTCTCCACGCGCAGCCGGGCGGCGTCGAGCCGCGTCTCGCAGTGCGCCTTCAGGGCCGCGCCGCGCTCGTAGAGACGGATCGAGTCCTCCAGCGGAGCCTGGCCAGATTCCAGCCGGCCGACGATCTGCTCCAGCTCGGCCAGGGCCTGTTCGAACGACAGGGCGTCGATGTCGGCGGGTTCGGACATGGGAGACGGACCTTCCTCGGCGCGGACGTTGCCGCCCCACCGTTAAGGCGGCGCCCCGTTCCGCACAACCGCGTTGCAGGCGCCCGGGAGTGACGAAACGTCATTGGACTGTGACATCCGCGCGCGATAGGTCGCCCCCGTCGGGGAGGCCCTATGTCCGTACATCGCCGCAGTTTTCTTGCCCTCGCCGCGACCTCGGCGGCGTTCGGCGGCCTGTCGCGCGCCGTGGCGCAGCCGGCGGGCGGCTATCGCAACGAGATCACCGGCTACGGCGACCTGCGGCCCGACCCCGCTGGAATATTCGACTTGCCGGACGGCTTTTCCTACCGCGTCGTCTCGCGCGCCGGCGAGCCGATGGACGACGGCTTCCTGACCCCGGGCAAGCTCGACGGCATGGCCTGTTTTCCCGACCTCGAGCACCCCGACCGGGTGATCCTCGTCCGCAATCACGAGCAGCAGCCGTCGGACCCGGCCATCTCCGCCTATGGGCGCGACGGCGCCCTGGCCGCCCGCGTGCCGGCGGGTCTCGCCTACGACCGCAACCGCTTCGGCCGGCCGATGGACGGCGGCACGACCACCGTGGTTTGGGACCTGCGCCGGCAGGCGGTCGTCGCCCAGCACCTCAGCCTGACCGGCACCGCCGTCAACTGCGCCGGCGGCCGCACGCCCCGCCGCACCTGGCTGACCTGCGAGGAAACCGAGCTGCGCGCCGGCGAGGCGGGCGAGAAGGACCACGGTTGGGTGTTCGAGGTCCCCTCCGACCTGCGTGGGCTCGCCGACCCGACGCCGATCACCGGCATGGGCCGCTTCAAGCACGAGGCCACGGCCACCGATCCGCGCACCGGCATCGTCTATCTGACCGAGGACTTCAGCCCCGGCGAAGGCCTGTTCTACCGCTACCTGCCGAACGATCCGGACCGGCTGCTGGCCGGCGGCCGGCTCCAGGCCCTGGGTTTCGTCGGCGGCGGCGACCCGCGCAACCACGCCGACCGGTTCTGGGCGGCCGGCGAGCGGCGCCAGGTGGTGTGGATTGACCTCGAGGGCGTCGACAGCCGCAACAACGACCTGCGCCACCGCGGCGAGGCGAAGGGCGCGGCGATGTTCGCCCGAGGCGAGGGCATCTATTTCGGCGACGGCGAACTGTTCTTCACCTGCACCAGCGGCGGCCCGAACCGGTTCGGCCAGATCCTGCGCTATCGGCCGAGCCCCTTCGAGGGCCAAGCGGGCGAACGCGACGCGCCGGGCGAGATCGAGCTCTTCGTCGAGTCCGCCGACAAGGCGGTGATGGAGATGTGCGACAACCTCGCCGTCGCACCGAACGGCCACCTCTTCGTCTGCGAGGACAAGAAGGTCGGCATGAACATGCTGAAGGCGGTGACCCCGCAGGGGCAGGTCTACACCGTCGGCCGCAACGCCGAGGCCCCGGGCGCCGATTCCAACACCGAACTGGCCGGCGTCTGCTTCTCGCCCGACGGATCGACCCTGTTCGTGAACCTCTACCTGCCCGGCCTTACCCTCGCGATCACCGGGCCGTGGGAACGGCTGAGGGCTTAGCCAAACCCCTACTCACCGCACGAAGCGGCGCATCGACCAGTATTTGTAGCCCTCGCTCCACTCCAGCCGCCAACCGCGCGCTTTCAGGGCCCGGCCGATCATGAAGTTGAAGAAGCCGTGTGCGAGGACGACGACGTCCTCGCCGCCTTCGGCCAGCCGGATCAGCATGGCCGCGGCCTCGTCGGCGCGGGTCTCGGCCTGGCGGCGGGTCTCCTGGCCCTCGTGGTGGTTCAGGTACCACCACCAGACGCGCGACCAGAACCCCCACATCTTCGGCGACATCCGCAGCCATTTCGGCCAGCGCGGCGGCGGCAGCGGCGCCTCGATCAGCATTTCGTGGCGCTCGAACACCCGCTCGCCGGCGAGAGCCTGGGCGCTTTCGATCGACCGCAGCCGGGTCGAAGCGACCAGGGCCCCGCATTCTCCGACAAGGCGCAGCAGGCTTTGCGGCGGCGTCTGTCCAGGCTTCAGGCCGAGGACCTCGTAGCTGGCCCAGAATTCACGATACTCGTCGGCGTTCAGCCGGACCTTGCGAGACAGCGCCGGCTCGCCGTGGCGGGCGAGGATGATGGCGCCGGAACGGGAGGTCGCAGGCGCGGCGGGGGGCTTGGCCGTCAAGACGCTGGCCATTCCAACCGGACGGCGCCCGTCTTCGTCCGCACGCTCAACCCCTCCCAAACCTCGCTAGGTGGTAGCCGCCCACGGGCGCGGGCACAACCCGCCGGGCCGCCGGGATGGCTGGACCCGAAGCGCCCGTTGTAGAAACGGCGCCATGAGCCAGCCCACGATCCGCCGCGCCGATCTCGCGGACGCCGCCACCCTGGCGGTGCTCGGCGCACGCACCTTCACCGAGACCTTCGGCCACCTCTACCCGCCGCAGCATCTCGCCGAGTTCCTGGCCGGCGCGTACAGCGAAGCGGCGATCGGCGAGGCGCTCGCGGAGCCGCGCGGCGCCGTCTGGATCGCCGAGGCGGACGGCGAGGCGGTCGGCTACGTCCGCGCCGGACCCTGCGCCCTGCCCCACCCAGAGGTGACCTCCGCCTGCGGCGAGGTGAAGGCGCTGTACCTCGTCCAGGGCCGGCAGAACTCCGGCCTCGGCTCACGGCTGTTCGATCAGGCGATCACCTGGTTGCTGCGCGACGGTCCCCGAACCCTCTGGATCGGGGTTTGGTCCGAGAACTATGGCGCCCAGCGCTTCTATGGACGTCACGGTTTCGAGGTCGCCGGCGAGTATGGCTTCCGGGTGGGCGGCACGGTCGACCGGGAGTTCATCCTCCGTCGGATATCGCCGTGTGGTTAGATTTTCCAACAGCCCTGTCAGCGGCGCTTTAAACCAACACGATCTTGCCTCGCGTCAGGCGTGCACACGCGTGAATATTGCGACGATTTAACGATTTGACGCTTGGCCTCTAGCGTCGCATTTGGGACGCTTTGCAGCGATCGGTTCAGGGACGCGTCGGGATGTTGCAGATCGGCTATGTGCGGCTGCGGGACGAGGGATCGACCCAGGAGACGGCGGCGCTGAAGGCCATGGGCTGCCATGTGGTGCGCGCCGAGGAGCCTGGCCTCTCCGGCGGCGACGAGACCGCCGTGCTCGATTCCATTCTCGATTTCATCGGCTCCGGCGACGAACTGGTGGTGACGCGCCTCGGTCAGCTCGGCGGCAGCTGCCGTGCGGTCCTGGAAGTTCTGCGCCGCCTCGAACTGCGCGGCGCGACCCTCTTCGTTCTGGAACAGGAGCTGAGCACCGCCGGCAACGGGGCCCGCGCGCTGCGCGCCGCCCTCGAGGCCGTCGCCGAGCTCGAGCCGGCCGGTCTCGCCCGTCGTCGTCGCCCGGCCGAGGCCGACCAGATCCTCGCGCTGCAACGGGCCGGCGTGGGCCCGGTCGAGATCGCCCGCCGGCTCGGCGTCTCGCGCATGACTGTCTGGCGCAAGCTGAAGGCGGCCGTCGAGGCCTAGACCCCTCCTGGGCCCTAGAACCCTTCCTGGGCGATCACCGCCGTGACCGGCCCGGGCCGCAGCAGCGCGCCGCGATAACGCACGCCGTCGCCATCTTCGGCCGCGTCCTGCCCGGCCCGCTGTACGAACTCCGCCCAGCGGTCCTCCGGGATCAGCAGCACCAGGCCGTCGCGGTCGTCATAGGCCTCGAGTTCCAGATCCGCTTCCTCGCGGATGTCCCGCACCTCCGCCTTGGCCGGGTCGGTCTGATCAAGATGGGCGGGAGTCGGGCGTTCCATAGGCCTCGAACGGGCGCTGACGCCGCCGGTTCCCCTCAGGCGGCCAGCCTCCAGGCGAACCGCAGGTCCTCGACGAACAGGGCGTAGGCCTTGGCCTTGGCGTCGGCGTCCGGCAATCGCAGCAGATAGGATGGGTGGTAGGTCACCACGCCCTGCGACTGGTCCGGCAGTTGCAGCGCCTGCTGGCGGAACTTCGACACCGGCGTCGCCTTGCCGAGAACGGACAGCGCCGCTGTCGCGCCCAGCGCCACCACCACCCGCGGCCGCACGAGGCCGCGCTCCTGGTCCAGCCACCACCGGCAGGCGGTCACCTCGCCGGTGTCCGGCGTCCTGTGCAGCCGCCGCTTGCCGCGCAGCTCGTGCTTGAAGTGCTTCACCGCGTTGGTGACATAAGTCTCGGCCCGCGGCACCCCCGCCTCGGCCAGGGCGCGGTCGAGCACCTGCCCCGCCGGGCCGACGAACGGCTGGCCGGCCAAATCTTCCTGGTCTCCCGGCTGTTCGCCGACGAACATCAGCCGGGCGGTCTTCGGCCCCTCGCCCGCCACCCCTTGCGTCGCGCACATGTAGAGGTCGCAGCGCCGGCAGGTCTGGATGGCGGACGCGATTTCCTCCAGGCTCGTCGCGACGACGCCTTCGGGAATGGCCTCGCGCTTCGGGAGGCGGCTCACCCGGCGCTGGGGTTCGGAAGGGGCCTGGGCCACCATGGCGTCGGTCGTCGCCTCCGCGCGTGCGATTAGCTCGGGAATGAGCGCCGCTTCCGGCAGGTTCCGCCAATAGCGCTTGGGCATCTCCTTCTGCATCTGGGCGGTGTTGAGCCGGGCTGGGTTGAAGATCGAGGCGTAATAGGTGCGCCAGAACTCCTCCAGGCTGTCCTCGCTCGGCGCATCCGCCGCGTCGGCCCCGGGGGTGAAGGTCAGCCCCTGCGTGTCCCAATGGGCGCAGACATCCGGCGTCAGGATCGACCATCGCATGGTCGCGAAGCGACGGGCGAAGAACGGCGCGGTGAGTTCCGTCACCCGATGGGCCGGTTCGAACCAGGCCACATAGGCCTCGCCCTCCGCGTCGGCGGTCAGCCGGAAACGGACGAAGGCCTTCATCTTGTGGGCGGCGCGGCTGACCTGCTTGGCGAGATTGCGCGCCGTCGCAACGTCGCGGTCCGAGGCGATGCGCATCAGGTTGGGCTCGCCCTGCAGCCTCCAGAGGAGGCGATAGAGCAGCGCGAACCGCTCGTCCGACCGGTGCAGGATGACCGCGCCGGCAACCTCCATGAACTCGCGCGGCACGGTGAACGGCGGCGCATCGCCCCCACCCGACCGCGCATGCGGGGCCGGCGCCGCCTCGCCGAACAGGTCGGCGGCGCCGTCCACCGTCCAGAACGCTGCCTCCGGCGCCACGCCGCCGGCGCGCAGCGAACGCGCCGCCTCCCGCCAGCCGGCGAAGTCCGTCTCTGATGCCAGCCGCACGACCGTCATCCGAAGAGGCTCAGCTGTTCTGGCGGCGGCGCGAGGCGCTCACGCAGGCGCGCCCCGTCGAGGCTCGCGCCCGGGTGCCAGTCGGCGGCCATCACGAAGGGTTTCATCTTCTCGATGCCGCGCGACAGCCGCTTGAGATCGTCCAGCTCCAGCCGCTTGTACCGACGCACGTCGACGATCCGGTCGACCGCCTTCACGCCCAGCCCCGGCACCCGCAAGAGGCGCTCGCGTTCGGCGCTGTTGATGTCGACCGGGAAGTCGCCGCGGTTGCGCAGCGCCCAGGCCAGCTTCGGGTCAATGGCGAGGTCGAGGTCCTCCGTCTCGCCGATGATCTCCGCCCGGTCGAAGCCGTAGAACCGCATCAGCCAGTCGGCCTGGTAGAGCCGGTGCTCGCGGACCAGCGGCGGCCGCGCCAACGGCAGGCGCGCTGTCGAATCCGGGATCGGCGAAAACCCAGAATAATAGACCCGCCGCAGCCGATAGGCCCCGTACAGCGTCTCGCTGCGCTTGAGGATCTCGCCGTCCGATGCGGCGTCCGCGCCGACGATCATCTGCGTCGACTGGCCGGCCGGAGCGAAGGCCGGCGGCTTGCGGCCGCGCTTGGGCGGCGCGGCGGCGTCGGCGGCCAGCCGCACCGCGCCCATCGCCTTCTTGATGCCGACGACGTCCTTTTCCGGCGCCAGGCTCGCCAGGCTTTCGTCCTTCGGCAGCTCGATGTTGATCGACAGGCGGTCGGAATAGAGCCCGGCCTCGTTGACCAGGGCCGGCGAGGCCTCCGGGATCACCTTCAGGTGGATGTAGCCGCGAAAGTCGTGCACCTCCCGCAGCGTCTTCGCCACCCGCACCATCGCCTCCATGGTGTAGTCGGCGTCGCGGATGATGCCCGACGACAGGAACAGGCCCTCGATGTAGTTCCGCTTGTAGAAATTCAGCGTCAGGTCGACGACCTCTTCCACCGAGAAGCGGGCCCGCGGCGTGTTCGAGCTCACCCGGTTCACGCAGTAGGCGCAGTCGTAGATGCAGAAGTTGGTCAGCAGAATCTTCAACAGGCTGATGCAGCGGCCGTCCGGCGCGTAGGCGTGACAGATGCCCATGCCTTCCGTCGAGCCGACGCCGCGCCCGCCCAGGGAATTGCGCTTGGCCCCGCCGGACGAGGCGCAGGAGGCGTCGTATTTCGCGGCGTCCGAAAGGATGGCCAGCTTGCGCTTGAGGTCGAGCACCGCCATGCCCGCCAACCTATTGTTCCACGTTTGTTCCGTAAAGTCGTCCAGCCGACACGCAGCTGAAAAAATTGTCTCGCCGTATGTCGGCGAGGCGGCCCGTCCTTCGTCCTCCGGGCGCAACCAAACAGGAGATGCGCAATGCAGCGGATGATCTTCGTGAACCTGCCGGTCAAGGATCTTGAAGCGTCGCGGCGCTTCTTCGGCGCCCTCGGCTTCACCTTCAACCCGAAGTTCTGCAGCGACGACGCCCTGTGCTGCGTCATCGAGGAGAACATCATCGCGATGCTGCTGCTGGAGTCGCGGTTCAAGGACTTCATCAAGGGCGACATCGCCGACACCGCGAAGGGCAAGGAAGCGCTCATCTGCCTGTCGGCCGCGAACCGCGAAGAGGTCGACGGCTTCCTCGCCAAGGCCCTGGCCAACGGCGGCCAGGCCTGGATGCCGGCCCAGGACTACGGCTTCATGTATGGCGTCAGCTTCCTCGATCCGGACGGCCACGTCTGGGAGGTTATGTGGATGGATCCCGCCGCCGCCGAAAAGGGGCCCGAGGCCTACGTCGCGGAGATGGCCTAGCCGGCCGCCACCGTCGCGCTTGGACAGGCGACGTGCGGCGCGCCGGGGATCGGCGGCGGCTCCGACGGCAGCGGGCCGGCTGGATCGCGGAGGAAGGCCAGCACGTCGCCCCACACCGCTGGTCCCTGCCGGTCCCGCATCAAGAGGTGATAGCCGGCGCCGTAATATGCGGAGCGGTCGCAGGGCTTCAGCCGCCGCACGGCGCGACGGGTCGCTTTCTTCGGGATGATGTCGTCGTTCGCCCCGTATAGGTACAGCGTCGGGACCTCGGCCTTGCCGACCGCGTCCGCCCCATCGTCCATCAGCCGAACCAGGCCGTAGAGCGTGTCGGACCGCGCGCCCCAGACCATCAGCGGGTCGCGGCTCATCCGGATCAGTTCCTCGCGGTTGTCGGTCGGCGTGATGCGGTCGGTCAGCCAGCGCGGCGGCGTGTAGATCTTGCCCGGCGTCGCCTTGGCCGCCAGCCATAGCAGGGTGCGGTTCGGCAGCGGCTGGGCCCGCCAGCCCCACACCGCGGGCGCCAGCAGCACCAGCCGGTCCGCCGCCGGCGGCCGTTCGGAGGCGAAGGCGCTGGCCGCCACGGCGCCGCCCATGCTCTCGCCGGCCACCGCGACAATGGCCTTCGGATGGCGCGCCCGGACCAGGGCGGTCACCGTCCGCAGGTCCTCGGCCAGCACCTCCTCGTCGGCCCAAACCCCGCGCTGCGGCGAGCGGCCGAAGCCGCGCTGATCATAGGCGTAGGTCGTGACGCCCTGTTCCGCCCACCACGGCGCGGCCAGGTGGAAGGCGTTGGCGTAGTCGTTCATGCCGTGCACGCCGACGATCACCGCCCAGGGCTCTCCCGTCGCCGCCCACCGGGTCAGGCCGAGCCGCGCCCCATCGAAGCTGACCACCCGGTCGGCCTCCAGCCGCGCGCCTTCGAAGCCCAGCGGCGGCTGGGCCGCCTGCTGGACCAGCATCGGCGCGCAGGCGGTCAGGCTGAGGGCGGCGAGGACGGCGGCGAGCAGGCGGGGCATGCGGTGCGGTCGGTCGATTTGGTCAGGCGGCGCCCAGCTTGGCCAGCGTACGCCGTTCCTTCTCCAGCAGCGTGGCGAAGGACGGCCGCGCCAGGATCGACTCCACATAGCCGTACGCCTTCGGATGCGTCGTCGGGTTCAGGCCGCAACCGCCGTAGCGCATGGAGACGAACTGGGTGGCTACCGCGATGTCGGCCAGGGTGAACCGGTCCTCGACCAGGTAGCCGGCGGCCGGCGCGACGCTTTCCAGATAGTCGGCGAGCCGCGGAAACTCGACCCGCTCAGCCTCGTCGGCCACGGCCGCGTCACCAGGCCGCTTCAGGATATGCGGCGCGACGATGCGGTTGAAGAACACCTTGCCGCCGCAGGAAAAGGCGATGGTGTCGGCGAACTCCTCGAACCACACCGTCTTGGCCCGCGCCTTGGCCTCGGTCGGGATCAGGTTCGGCTCGGGGTTCAGGGTGTCGATGTAGGTCACGACGGCGGTCGAGTCGGCCAGGGTGAAGTCGCCGTCGCGCAGGGCCGGGATCTTCCCGAACGGGCTCGCCTCCCGGAATCCGTCGGGGACCATGTCGCCGAAGGCCGGGACCAGCTCGAAGTCGACGCCCTTCTCGATCGCGAACACCACCGTCTTGCGGACGAAAGGCGACAGGGTCCCGCCGTAGATGATCATTCTGAGCTCTCCTCGGCGTCGGGCTGGGCGACCGCCACATCGTCGGGGTCGGGCAGACGCATCCGCCACACGCCCCTGAAATCATCCGGGTCCGCCGGCTTGTTGTGGCGCAGGATCACCAGCTTGCCTTGCCGCGCCAGTCCGATGGCCGTGGCGCGCACATGGCCCAGCAGCCGGCGCCAGGCCTCAGGCTCGACGACACGGGCAACCTCTTCCGGCGACACGGACTTGCCCGGCGCGACCTTGCTCAAGAGGTCGAAGATGGCGGTCTCGACAGCAGCGCTCATCGGTTCGGTTCCGCCCCTTCAGTTCCGGCAGGCCGGCGGATCGTCCGCCTCGGTGGTGAAACGTGACAGGGCGACGGCCAGGATCGGGGCCGGCCATTCCTGGCTGCGCACGCCCCCCGGCGCCACGGCGCAGAAGTTGATCGGCACCGGCGTCAGCTTGCCGTTCGCCAGCGCCAGAGCAATCAGCCGGAAATCCAGCGGCCGGGTCCCGGCGTTCCAGACCTTCAGCACCGACACCTTGCGTTCTGACGAGGCGTCGAAGGCGGCGGCGACCTGTCCGGTGGCGGGCGCGGCGAAGGTCTCCTTGACCTTCCCTGGCGAATGGGCGGCGGCCAGCCGTCCGTCCTCGACCTTCTCCAGCTTCGGCCGGCCACCCTCGATGGTGAACACCGCCCGCTGGCCGACGACGACCTGCAGCATGTTGTTCTCGACCTGGGTCTTGGGCTCGAAGGACAGCGACTTGGCGGCGGCCTGGGCGGCCGGCGAGGCCGCGGGGGCCCGCGCCCCGGCTGGCGGCGGGTCGCCCGGCGCGGCGAGGGCCAGAAGAAGGGCGGCGGCGATCATCGCGGCGTCCTGTCGCCGAAAGCCAAGCCTCGCATCACGCCTCCAGAACTCGAACTTCAGGACGCCAGACTACCTGCCGCCGCCGGGCGATGGCTAGACCTGCGCGAACAAGGCCGCCGGCAACAGCCCGACCACCGACGCCGTCAGGCAGGTGGCCAGGAAGCCGGCGATCATCGCCTTCCAGACCATGCCCACCACCTCGCCCCGCCGCTCCGGAGCCAGCACCGCATAGCCGGCGAGGTTGATGCCGACCGATGCGACATTGGCGAAGCCGCACAGGGCATAGGTCATCAGGATGCGGGTCCGCTCACTGATCTCGCCGACCGGCACGGCGCCGAGGTTGATGAAGGCGGTGAACTCGGTCAGCACCAGCTTTACGCCCAGCAGGCTGCCGGCGGTCTGGGCGTCCGCCCACGGCACGCCGATCGCCCAGGCCAGCGGCGCGAACGCCAGGCCCAGGATCCGCTGCACGGAGACAGGCCCGCCGGCGATGTCGGGCAAGAGGCCCAGCAGGCCGTTGACCATCGCCACCAGAGCCACGAACACGATAAGGGTCGCAGCGACGTTCAGCACGATCTGCAGGCCGTCGCCCGTTCCTTTGATCAGGGCGTCGACCGAGCTCTCGTAGCGTTTGGCCTGAGCGGGATCGAGCGCCTGCGGCGCCTCGGCCGCCGGGTCCCGCGGGATGACGATCCGCGCCAGCAGCACGCCGGCCGGGGCCGAGATGATCGAGGCGGTCAGCACGTGCGCCGCCGCGTTCGGCAGCACGTCCCGAAGGATCGTCGCATAGGCCACCATGGTCGAGCCGGAGACGCACGCCATGCCGACGGCGATCAGCAGGAACAGCTCCGACCGCGACAGGCTGGGCAGATAGCTGCGGATGAAGATCGGCCCTTCGACCTGCCCCATGAAGATCGTCGTCGCGGTGGCGAGGGCCGGCGGGCCGCGCAGGCCCATCAGCCGCTCGAACACGAAGCCGAACAGCCGGATGAACCATTGCAGGATCCGCCAGTGCCACAGCAGGGCGGCGAGCGCGCAGACCACCAGGATCACCGGCAACACCCGGAAGGCGAAGACGAACAGCGCGCCGGGCTCGCTCAGCGGATAGGGCTGGTTGGGCGTTCCGGCCAGGAAGCCGAACACGAAGGCCACGCCCGCCTGGGTCGAATTCGCCAGCCCGTCGACCGCCATGCCGACGCCGCCCAGCGCCGTCCTCAGCACCGGCAGGCCGAACAGCGCCAGCACCAGCAACGCCTGGATGACCACCGCGCCGATCGCCAGTTTCCACGGGAACCGCCGCCGATCCTCCGACATCGCCCAGCAGAGCGCGAGCACGACAGCGATCCCGGCCAGGCTCTGCAGATTCTCCGGACCCATGCGCCACTCCCCCGCCCCGTCGCCGGAGCCGGGCGCAGGAAGCGACAGAACCCGCCGCCGTGCAAGCCGCAGCGCCTTGACGCTCGGCCGCGGCGGCCCCCACAACGGCTGAGGCGCAGGAAAGGATTCCCATGGCGGATCTGGGCTTCGAAGGCCGCGTGGCGGTCGTCACCGGCGCCGGCGGCGGGCTCGGCCGTCATCACGCCCTTGAGCTGGCGCGTCGTGGCGCGCGGGTGCTGGTCAACGACCTCGGGGGCGCCGTCGACGGTTCCGGCGGCGGCTCGGACGCGGCGCACGCCGTCGTCGAGGAGATCCGCGCCTTCGGCGGCGAGGCGATCGCCAACGGCTCGTCGGTCACCGACGACGCCGGCGTCCTGCGCATGATCCAGGACGTCATGACGGCCTGGGGCCGGCTCGACATCCTGGTCGCCAACGCCGGGATCCTGCGCGATCGCAGCTTCGCCAAGATGGACGTCGCCGACTTCCAGCTCGTGCTCGACGTCCACCTGATGGGCACGGTCAAGCCGGCCAAGGCGGCGTGGGAGATCATGCGCGGCCAGAACTACGGCCGGATCGTCGTCACCACCTCGGCGACCGGCCTCTATGGCAACTTCGGCCAGGCCAATTACGGCGCGGCGAAACTCGGCGTCGTCGGCCTGATGAACACCCTGCGGCTCGAAGGGGCCAAGCACGGCATCCGCGTCAACACCATCTGCCCGGTGGCCGCGACCCGCATGACCGAGGGGATCCTGCCGCCCCCCGTCGCAGACATGTTGAAGCCGGAATATGTGACGCCCGGCGTCGTCTTCCTGTGCTCCGAGGACGCGCCGGATGGGGTCATCCTGACAGCCGGCGCCGGCGCCTTTGCGGTGGCCCGGATCGTCGAGACGCCCGGCGCCTGGCTCGGCCCGGACGCCACCGCCGAGGCCGTGCGTGAGCGGTGGTCGGCGATCTCGGACGCGGCTGGACAGACCGCCTACGGCGGCGGCGGCGAGCAGGCGCTGAAGTTCTTCCAGGCCGCCCAACGCGGATGAGGCGGGCCGGCCGCGACGCGGGCGACCTGTCCCTGGCGGGCGTGCTGGCTTTTTCGACGGTCAGCATCCCGATCGCCGCCCTCCACGTCGCCCTGACCGTTCACCTGCCGCGCTATTTCGCCACTAACCTGGGCCTCGAATTGGCGGTGGTCGGCGCGGCGTTCGGCCTCGTCCGGCTGATCGACATCCCCATCGACGCGGCGATCGGCGTCGGCATGGACCGCACCCGCTCGCGCCTCGGGCGCTACCGGCTCTGGATGCTGCTCGGCGCGCCGCTGCTGATGCTGGGTCTAGCCAGGCTCGCCACGGCCTCAGCCGGCATCGGTCAAGTCGGGCTGATCGGCTGGCTGCTCGTGATGTATCTCGGCTATTCGGCCGTCTACCTGTCGCACCTCGCCTGGGCCGCGACCTTGTCGCCCACCTACCGGCAGCGCTCGCGCCTGTTCGGCGCCGTGACGGGAACCGGCTTCGTCGGAGCCATCGCCGTCGTCGTCGTGCCGGTTCTGATGTCCCGGGCCGGAACCAGCGACGCGGGCGGCGTCCGCGCGATGATCTGGTTCATTGTCGCCGCCGTCCCGGTCACGGTCCTGCTCGCCGCGTTCTCGACCCGCGAACAGATCTCCCGCGATCACCGACACGGCTTTCGGCTCGCGGACTATCTGGCGGTGGCGGGGCGGCTCAATGTCCTGCGCGTCCTGGGCGCAGACCTGTTCATCAATCTCGGCCCCGGCTGGATGGCCGCGATGTATCTCTTCTACTTCCGCGACAGCCGCGGCTTCGGCCTCGCCGAAGCGAACCTGCTGCTGCTCGGCTACATCGCCGCCGGCCTCGTGGGCGCGCCGCTGACCGCCTGGCTCGCAAACCGGATCGGCAAGCATCGCGCCCTGATGGTCAACACCACGGTCTATTCGGCCGGGCTTGTCTCCGCCCCGTTCCTGCCGCCCGGCGCGTTCGCGGTCTTCCTGCCGATGATGTGCCTGATCGGCGCCATGCAGGCCGGCTTCACGGTGATGATCCGCGCCCTGGCCGGCGACGTCGCCGACGAACTGCGCTTGGAGACCGGCCGCGAGTGGACCGGCCTGATCTACGCGCTGATCAACGCCACCTCGAAACTCGCCCAGGCGGCGGCGATCCTCCTGACCTTCAACGTCGCCCTCGCCGCCGCCGGCTACGACGCGCGGGAAGGGGCGGTGAACACGCCCGAAGCGATCCGCGGCCTCGAACTGGCCTTCATCGTCGGCCCAGTGGGCTTCGTCCTCCTCGCCGGCGCCTGCTTCCTCGGCTACTCGCTCGGCCCGGCCCGCCACGCCGAAATCCGGCGAAACCTGGAGGCCCGGGATGTTCAGACCACGCCCTGAGCCATCCCGAAGAACGCCTGCGCCGCCGGTGACATCGGGGCCGCGATCACCAGCGGCCGACCCTCGTCTCCGCCCTGGCGCAGGGCCGGATCGATCGGGACTTCCGCCAGCAGCGGAACCCCCAACCGCGCCGCTTCCGCCTTCGCGCCGCCCTCCCCGAAGATGGGGATGCGCGCGCCGGTCGCCGGGTCGGGGAAGAACGCCATGTTCTCGACCACGCCGAGGATAGGCGTGCCGACCTTCTGGAACATGGTCGCGGCGCGCCGGGCGTCGATCAGCGCCAGTTCCTGCGGCGTCGAGACGATGATCACGCCGTCGATCTTGAGGCGCTGCACCAGCGTCAGCTGGATGTCCCCGGTCCCCGGCGGCAGGTCGACGATCAGCGCGTCCAGCGGCGCGTCGGCCGCGCCCCAGTTCGAGCCCATCAGGGTCCGCAGCGCCGACGTCGCCATCGGCCCACGCCAGATGTTGGCGGCCCCCGGCTCGACGATGAAGCCGACCGACATCACCTGGACGCCGAACGCCTCCAGGGGGTTGAGCTTCTTGTCGGCGTCGAAGGTCGGCTCCTGGTCGTTCAGCCCCAGCATCTGCGGCGCCGACGGGCCGTAGATGTCCGCGTCAAGCAGACCGACGCGATGGCCGAGGCCGGACAGGGCGACGGCGAGGTTCACCGCGACGGTAGACTTGCCCACCCCGCCCTTGCCGCTGGCCACGGCGATGACCTTGCGCACGTGCGGCGGGCGCTCGGCGTCCGGCATGTTGCCGAGCCGCGCCTG
Source organism: Phenylobacterium sp. (assembly GCF_044236515.1). Classification (GTDB taxonomy): domain Bacteria; phylum Pseudomonadota; class Alphaproteobacteria; order Caulobacterales; family Caulobacteraceae; genus Phenylobacterium. The sequence goes on along the minus strand of NZ_JBIIGK010000021.1, from coordinate 12,813 downwards.
AGGGTCTTCGGCCACCTGCGCCCGGCGAGGTTGCGCGCCACGAGGCTGTGGGGGCGTCGGCGCGGGCGGTCCTTCAGCGGTCAGCACCACCTGAGCGGAGCCGATCCCCGGCGCGGCGGCCAGCGCCCGCTCGGCCGCCTCCCGGACCGGCGCATAGAGGCCGATGTCGGCCGCCGCCACCTCCAGCATGAAGGCCGCTCGGTCGCCGCGCACCACCAGCCCGCGCACCAGCCCGGCGGCGACGAGCCCCTGCCCCGACTTCGGATCTCGGACCTGGTCGAGGGTCGTCAGGATGTCCGCCCGTTGCGGACCGGTCGGGTCGTTCATGTCGCCTTGGTTCTTGCTTTGGCGGGGAAGGGGTCTCATATCCGGCTGACCGCGCCGGTTTACAAGTCCATGGGGGCTTGCCCGATACGGCCGCGCCTGGAAGACGAAACCAACGCCTTGACCGAGACGCGACCCCTCTGATGCCGCCCTGGAACGACAACGCCAATCCCGGGCCGTGGGGATCTCCCGGCGGCGACGACGAGCGCAAGGACCAGTCGCCCAAGCGGCCGCGGAACAACGGCGGCGGCCCGCGCGGTCCGCGCCGGCCTGAGGGCCCCGACTTCAACGCCACCTTCGAGCGTCTGCAGCGCCGGTTCGGCCGCCATCTCGGCGGGCCGGGCGGCGGGCTGCGTCCGGGCGCCGTCCTCGCCATCGCGGGCGGCGTCGCCGCGATCTGGGCGCTTTCCGGCCTCTACGTCGTGCAGCCGAACGAGGAGGCGGTGGTCACCACCTTCGGCGCCTATTCGCGCAATGAGACTCCCGGCCTGCGCTACCACCTGCCGACCCCGATCGAGCGCGTCGTGAAGGTGCCGGTCACCACCCTGCAGCGGGTCGACGTCGGCGGCGTCGGCGAGAGCGACGTGCCGCAGGAAAGCCTGATGCTGACCCGCGACGAGAACATCGTCGACCTCGACTTCAGCGTGACCTGGCGCGTAGCCGACGCCGATCAGTTCGTCTTCCGCCTGCGCGATCCGGAAGCCTCGGTAAAGGCCGTGGCCGAAAGCGCCATGCGCGAGATCGTCGGCCGCACCGACCTCGAGCCGATCCTGACCACCGGCCGCGGCCAGGTTCAGGCCCAGACCGCGGTCCTGATGCAGCGGACCCTCGACGCCTGGGGCGCCGGCGTCAGCATCGTCGAAGTGCAGATCCGGTCGGCGAACCCGCCGCAGGAGGTCTATGGCGCCTTCCGCGACGTGAACAATGCCGAGCAGGACCAGGCCTCCGCCACCAACGAGGCGAACACCTACCGCAACCGCGTGGTCAACGAGGCCAAGGGCGACGCCGCGCGCATCGTCCAATCGGCCCAGGCCTATCGCGAGCAGGCCGTGCGCGAGGCGCTCGGCGACGCGGCCCGTTTCAACTCCATCTACGCCGAATACCGGCGCGCCCCCGGCGTGACCCGCGACCGGCTCTACATCGAGACCATGCAGCGCGTGCTCGCCCGTTCCAATAAGGTCATCGTCGACGGCAAGGGCGCCTCGGCCCCGATCATTCTGCCGCCCGACGTCTTCCGCCCGCGCACCGCCGCCGCCGCGCCGGCCGCCGCCCTGCAGCCGGCGCCGGAGACCCAGGCCCAGGCCGACGCCCGCACGGGAGCCGTCCGATGAACTCGCGCCGCGTCCCCGCCTACATCGCCCTGGCCGTGGTCGTCCTGGTGGTGCTGGCCAACACTCTGTTCATCGTCGACCAGCGCGAACAGGCCCTCGTCGTCCGTTTCGGCGAGCCGGTGCGGGTCATCAACGCGCCCAACGACCCGGGCGCCGGCCTTAACGCCAAGGCGCCGTTCCTCGAGAACGTCATCAAGTTCGACCGCCGCAACCTGGCGCTCGAAGCCCAGCAGGAAGAGGTGATCACCGCCGATCAGGAGCGGCTGGTGGTCGACGCCTTCGTCCGCTACCGCATCGCCGATCCGCTGCAGTTCTACCGCACCCTGCGCGACGAGCGGACCGCCGCGGACCGCATCGAGCGGCTGGTGAATTCCTCGCTGCGGCAGGTGCTGGGCTCGGCCCGCGCCAACGACATCATCGCCGGCCGCCGCGCCCAGCTGATGGCCCAGACCCGCGCCGACGTCGCCCAGCGGGCCCGCGCCTCGCGCTTCGGGATCGAAGTGATCGACGTCCGCATCCGCCGGGCCGACCTGCCGCCGCAGAACCAGGCCGCCGTCTACCGCCGCATGCAGACCAGCCGCCAGCAAAGGGCGGCCGAGATCCGCGCCGTCGGCGAGCAGCAGAAGCGCGAGATCATCGCCGCCGCGGACCGCGAGGTGACCATCACCCTCGCCCAGGCCCAGGAGCTCGGCGAGACCACCCGGGGCGAGGGCGACGCCCAGCGCACCCGGATCTTCGCCCAGGCCTATGGGAAGGACGCCGGCTTCGCTGCTTTCTACCGCTCGATGCAGGCCTATGAGGCCAGCCTCGGCCAGGGGGACACGACGATGGTCCTCTCCCCCGACAGCGCGTTCTTCCGCTACTTCGAACGCGGCCCCTCGGGGCGGTAGATCATCTCTCCCGTCTTCACGGGAGAGAGCGACGTCAGTCCAGCAATCCCCGCACCTCGTGCAGGTCGCGGGCCACCCGCACGCACAGCGACTGCATCTCCTCGGTCGGGTCGAGCAGGTCGGGCACCATGATGGTCATCATCCCGGCGGCCGAGGCGGCGCGGACGCCGTTGTGGCTGTCCTCCAGCGCCAGGCAGTCCGCCGGATCGACGCCCAGCGCCGCCGCCGCCTTCAGGAACGGCTCGGGATGCGGCTTGAAGTTGGTCACTGCCTCGCGCGTCACGAGGGCATGGAAACGCGGCAGCAGGCCGTGCTGGCCGAGGCTGTGTTCGACGCTCTCGCGGTTCGACGACGTGGCCACGGCGCGCGGCAGGCCCCGGGCGTCCAACTCGTCCAGCAACTCGACAACGCCGGCCTTGAGCACGATCCCGGCCTGGGCGAACTCGTAGAAATGCTCCCGCACGCCGGCTCGCCAGGCGTCGAGGTCGAAATCCTCGCCGAAGTGGTCGCGCGCGATCTGGTCGGAATGAACGTGCGGCAGGCCGACCATCTTGATGAACACTTCGAACGGCATGTCGAGGCTCGACCGACGCGCCGTCGCCTTCATCGCCTCGAACACCACCGACTCCGTGTCGACCAGCAGGCCGTCCATGTCGAAGACCACGGCGCGGACGGGGCGGGGCAGGCTCATGCTCAGTCGATCACGAACTCGTCGGCCGAATAGCCCTGGAAGTAGAGCACGGCGGTCAGGTCGGCGTGATCGATCTTGGCGTGGGCCTCGGCGGCGACCACCGGCTTGGCGCGGTAGGCGATCCCCAGGCCCGAGGCCTTGATCATCGCCAGGTCGTTGGCGCCGTCGCCAATCGCCAGGGTCTCCGACAGGTCGATGTTGAGCGCCGCCGCCTCTTCGTTGAGCGCCGCCAGCTTGGCTTCCTTGCCGAGGATCGGCTCGCCGACGGTGCCGAGCAGCACGCCGCCCGCCTCGTGCAGGGTGTTGGCGCGGTTCATGTGGAAGCCCGCGGCCTCGGCGACCCGGCTGGTGAAGAAGGTGAAGCCGCCCGACACCAGGGCGCAGCGCGCCCCGTTCTGCGCCATTGTCCGGACCATCGTCCGGGCCCCGGGATTGAGCCGCACCCGCTCGTCGTACGCCTGTTGCAGCGCCGTGGCGGCCAGGCCCTTCAGCTTGCCGACCCGCTCGCGCAGGGCGCCTTCGAACTCCAGCTCGCCGCGCATGGCCCGCTCGGTGATCTCGGCGATCTCGGCCTTGAGGCCGGCGTAGTCGGCCAACTCGTCCAGGCACTCGACGTTGATGATCGTCGAGTCCATGTCGGCGACCAGCAGGCGCTTCTTGCGGCCCGCGGCGGGCTGCAGGCAGAAATCGACCGGCCGGCCGGCGATCGCCGCCTCGATGGTCGCGGGGTCAGCCGAGGCGACCGACAGGTCCCAGGCGCCGGGTCCGAGCTCGCGGCCAACGCCGACGCTCAGCGCTTCGCGGGCGGTGTGGTAGGCGGAAGCGGCGGCTTCCGGATCGGGGCTGACGAGCGTGAGGGAGAGCATGACGGGCCGCATCTGGCTGATCGCCGGGCCGACCGCAAGCGGCAAGTCCGCCCTGGCCCTGCGGCTCGCCGAACGCGACGGCGCCGAAATCGTCAACGCCGACTCCATGCAGCTCTACGCCGGCCTGCGGGTGATTACCGCCGGCCCAGGTCCCGAGGAGACCGCGCGCGCGCGCCACCATCTGTTTGGAACCGTCGATCCAGCCGATGGCTGGTCGGTCGGCCGCTGGCTGCGGGCGGCGACGGATGTGCTGGCGGACATCCGCGTGCGCGGCCGCGACGCCGTGGTGGTCGGCGGCACCGGGCTCTACTTCAAGGCCCTGACCCGCGGCCTGGCCGAAATCCCCGAGGTGCCGCCCCATGCCCGCGCCGAGGCCGCCGCCGATTTCGAGCGGCTGGGCGAAGCGGCCTTCCGCGCCCGCCTCGCCGAGGTCGATCCGGCCGCGGCCGCCCGCATCGCGGCCGGCGACCGCCAGCGCCTGTGCCGCGCCTGGGAGGTGTTCGCCGCCACCGGCGAGGCCCTCACCAACCTTCAGCGGACCGGCGTCCCGGCCATCGCCGGTTGGACCGCGGTCGCCCTGGAGCCGCCGCGCCCCTGGCTCTACGCCCGCTGCGACGCCCGTCTCGAGACGATGGTCCACGAGGGGGCCCTGGACGAGGTCGCCGCTTTGGCCGCCCGCGATCTGGACCCGGCCTTGCCGGCGATGAAGGCGGTGGGGGTTCGGGAACTCGCCGCTCATCTGCGTGGCGAACTCACCCTGCCGGACGCCATAGCCGCCGCCCAGCAGGAGACCCGCCGCTACGCCAAGCGCCAGGCGACCTGGATGCGCGGCCAAATGGCCGACTGGCCGCGCCTCACCGCCGACAGCCACGCCGGCCAGTGGGGGCAGTTTATTGCGCTGGAACCCGGCTTGACGCCGCCCTAGCGGCATGCGACACGCCCAAACCTGCTTTTCGGAAGAATTCCCGTGCGCACCACTCTCGTACTCGTAGGGCGACCGTAAGACGGACTGACGACGCGTCAGGACCGACCGGTCGCACGTAACCAGGCCCCCCGCGGGCCTTTTTTATTGCCCAATCGCCCGAAGGCTCACCGCCATGACCACCGAGACCACCCTGGAAGCCCAGGACACCCCAGAAAACGCGACCGACACCATCTCCGGCGCGGAAATGGTCGTGCGCGCCCTCCTCGATCAGGGCGTGGAAAAGCTGTTCGGCTATCCTGGCGGCGCGGTGCTGCCGATCTACGACGCCTTGTTCGCCGAGCCGAAGCTGCAGCACATCCTGGTTCGTCACGAACAGGGCGCGACCCACGCCGCCGAAGGCTACGCCCGCTCCACCGGCAAGCCGGGCGTCGTCTTGGTCACCTCGGGTCCCGGCGCGACAAACGCCGTCACCGGCATCGTCGACGCGCTGATGGACTCCATCCCGCTGGTGGTCATCACCGGCCAGGTCGCCACCCACCTGATCGGCACCGACGCCTTCCAGGAATGCGACACCATCGGCATCACCCGGCCCTGCACCAAGCACAACTACCTGGTGAAGTCGGTCGAGGATCTGCCGCGCATCCTTCACGAGGCGTTCCACATCGCCACGTCCGGCCGGCCGGGCCCGGTGGTCATCGACATCCCCAAGGACGTGCAGTTCGCCAAGGGCGTCTACCAGGGCCCGAAGGACGTCCAGCACAGCCACAACTACGCCCCGCGCATCAAGGGGGACGCCGGGCGCATCGCCGAGGCGGTGGCGATGATCGCCGGCGCGCGCCGGCCGATCCTCTACACCGGCGGCGGCGTCATCAACGCCGGCCCGCGGGCGTCCGAGCTGCTGCGTGAGTTCGCCGCCCTGACCGGCGCCCCGGTCACCTCGACCCTGATGGGACTTGGCGCCTATCCGGCTTCGGGCGGGCAGTGGCTCGGCATGCTGGGGATGCACGGCTCGTTCGAGGCCAACAACGCCATGCACGATTGCGACGTGATGGTGGCCATCGGCGCGCGGTTCGACGACCGGGTCACCGGCCGCCTGGACGCCTTCGCTCCGACCTCGCGCAAGATCCACATCGACATCGACGCCTCGTCGATCGGCAAGAATGTCCGCACCGACGTCGGCATCGTCGGCGACGCCGCCTCGGTGCTGGAGGACATGATCGCCGCCTGGAAGCAGAAGGGCCTTTCCACCGACAAGGCCGCCATGGCCGACTGGTGGCGGCAGATCGACGGCTGGCGCGCCCGCCAGAGCTTCCGGTTCCGCCAGGACGACAAGCTGATCAAGCCGCAGTACGCGATCCAGCGCCTGTACGAGCTGACCAAGGATCGCGACGTCTACATCACCACCGAGGTCGGCCAGCACCAGATGTGGGCGGCCCAGTTCTTCCACTTCGACCAGCCGAACCGCTGGATGACGTCGGGGGGGCTCGGCACCATGGGCTACGGCGTGCCCGCGGCGGTCGGCGTCCAGGTCGCCCACCCCGACGCCCTGGTCATCGACATCGGCGGCGACGCCAGCGTGCAGATGACCATGCAGGAGATGTCGACGGCGGTGCAGTTCGACCTGCCGATCAAGATCTTCATTCTCAACAACGAATGGATGGGCATGGTCCGCCAGTGGCAGCAGTTGCTGCACGGCGAGCGCTATTCGCACTCCTATTCGGCCAGCCTGCCCGACTTCGTGAAGCTGGCCGAGGCCTACGGCGGCGTCGGCATCCGCGCCGAGAAGCCCGGGGAGCTCGACGACGCGATCCTGGAGATGATCAACGTGCGCAAGCCGGTGATCTTCGACTGCCGGGTGACCAAGGAAGAGAACTGCTTCCCCATGATCCCGTCGGGCAAGGCGCACAACGAGATGATCATGGCCGAGGAAGCCCGCGACCTCGGCTCGATCATCGACGACGCCGGCAAGCGGCTGGTCTGAGGCCAGCCGCAGCAGTTGCGGCGACGCGCGGCTTGTGACACGTGCGTCGCCGACTTCGGGGAGATGAGATGACCGACGCCACCCAGCCCGCCTCCGTATACGACCTCGCCCATGACGAGACGCCGGAGAGCCTCGCGACCTTCGCCGTGCTGGTCGACAACGAGCCGGGGGTCCTGCACCGCCTGGTCGGGCTGTTCGCGGCGCGCGGCTACAACATCGAAAGCCTGACGGTCGCCGAGACGGACCGCAGGGCGCACACCTCGCGCGTCACCATCGTGACCCGCGGCACGCCGCAGGTGCTGGCCCAGATCGAGGCCCAGCTCGAGAAGATGGTCTCGACGCGCCACGTCCAGGACATCACCCGCGACCCCAAGGGCCTGGAGCGCGAGCTCGCCCTGGTGAAGGTCCGCGGCTCGGGCGCCGACCGCGTCGAGGCGCTGCGGGTCTCGGAGATCTTCCGCGCGCGGGTGATCGACATCACCCACGAGAGCTTCGTCTTCGAGGTCACCGGCGCGCCGTCCAAGATCGACAGCCTGATCGAACTGATGCGCCCCCTTGGCCTGGTCGAGGTCTCCCGCACCGGCGTGCTGTCGATCCAGCGTGGCGTCGAGGCCTTCTAGGCCGGCGGAACACATCGCCCGGCCCGGTCATTCTGACAGCGTGGCCAGGCTCATCATCATCGGCCTGCTGACGGCCGCGCTCGCGACGCCCGCGAGCGCGCAGTTCTCGTTCCGGCGCCAGGCGCCGATCGGCCCGCCGGAAGGCACGCCGCCGAACGAGGCGGAGATCTGGCCGTTCCCGCCGCCCGATCCCGCCAGCTGGTGGACCGACAAGTGGCCAAAGCCCGGCGAGGCCGCCGACCCGCTGGCCGGGCGGCGCATCGGCCGCGGTGCACGCACGGTCGCCATCGACAACGGCGTCGATCCCTCGACCTACCGCCTCTGGGGCCTGCCGCCGCTGCAGTGGCAGGTGGTCGGCGGCGGAGAGATGATCCTCGAGCTCTGGGTCCGCCCGTCGCAGAGCGTCCGCCAGAGCGTCGTGCGGGTGACCGTTCGTCGCGACGGCGCCGCCTTCGTCCAGGGCCGCATCGGCCTCGCCTGTTGCGAGGCGGACATCACCCGCCGGGTCGGTTTCGACCGCCAGCTTCCCGAGGGCTCGGCCGAGACCTTCCGCGCGCTGCGCGCCCATCCGATGTGGGGAACGCCCCGCGATGTGCGGGTCCAGGAGGCGGGCGGCGCGGATACCGTCTGCGTCGAGGGTGTCAGCTACGACCTGACCCTGGTGGTCGAGGGCCGGTCGACAGCTCTGCGCCGCGCCTGCGACAGCGCCGAGATTGGCCAGGTCGCCGATGCGTTGGAGCCCTTGTTGCGCGCCGCCCTCGGCCACGAGCCGCGCTTCGACGTCGCCTTCCCGCGCGGCGCTGACTTCGCCGCCGCCCGGCGGATGTACCAGGGGGTGATCGCCGACGGCGGAACGCTCAAGGCGGCGCCGAACGCCCGCCCGCAGGCGCCGTCCTTCGAGGCCCCGGCCGACACAACCCCTTCAAATCCGGTCCCATAGGCCCTATATTTCCAGGCGTCGGGCTTGCCCGACTATGGGGATAAACGCGCGCGTAATAAGCGGACTGGACCCGGGTGCGATTCCCGGCGGCTCCACCAAGTTCTTCCGGGTTATCGCCGGAGACGTACGGGGCCGATCAGCATCGACAGACGTCTAAAGGCGTAGCTTTCTCTCGGCCTGACCCACCGTCCCGGGTCTTTAAACTAAATGCGAACGATAACTTCGCTGAGGAAGTCCGCCTCGCCGCGTAATGCGGTTCGGTAGACATCCGACCTAAGTCCTAGGGGTTCAGATCCCTAGGCGGGGCCCGAGGGGCGCCTGCCAACAGAAGCCCCTCACCTTCCTCCGGTCACCTCTGCCGTCGGGCTCCGATCAAATCGGACGCATCGGCCTTGCGCCGCCTTGCAGCTTCTGGTCCAGACGCTACTTCTTCTGTCTGCTTGAAGTTCGGAGCCCCCATGGCCCAGGATCCGCCGGCCCAGGACCTGATGCATTATGAAGCCCTGGCTCAGGATGCCCTGCGCGGCGTCGTCAAGGCCGCGCTGAAGCGCGCCGCCGCGCCGGAGGGCCTGCCCGGTGCCCACCACTTCTACATCACCTTCAAGACCGATGCGGAGGGCGTCTCCGGCCCCAACGACCTGCTCGGCAAATATCCGGACGAGATGACCATCGTCCTCCAGCACCAGTACTGGGACCTCGCGCCCGGCGAGACCTTCTTCTCGGTCACCCTGCAATTCGGCGGTCAGCCGAAGCGGCTGTCGGTGCCCTATGCGGCGGTGACCCGCTTCTACGATCCGTCGGTGCAGTTCCTGCTGCAGTTCGAACCGCCGCCGGCCGCCCCGACCGACGCCCGCCCTGTTGCCGCCGCGCCCGCCGAGGTGACGGACGAGCCGCCCTCGACGGACGGCGAGGCCAAGATCGTCTCCCTCGATCAGTTCCGGAAGAAATGAACGGCGCGCCGCAGTCCCCTAGGTTGGAAGCCGGGGGACCGGCGGCGTGATCCGGCACGTGGCGCGATGGGCGGCGCTCGCCGCCACCCTGCTGCTCGCGCCGGCCCCGGCGGCGGCGCAATCCTTCGCCGACTGGGCGGCGGTGGTGGTCGCCGGCGATTTCCGCGCCCACGGCGGAAGGCCGACAGAGGCCTTCGACAATGCTCGCCGCGATGTCGCCACCACCCTTGTCGGCCTCGGCTTCCGGCCGGAGAACCTCCGGCAGTTTTCGGTCAAGCCGCAGAACGACCTGATCACCGCCCCCGGCCTCTCCGAACCCAACGCCATCTACGAGGCCCTTGAGGAGACCGCCGCCCGGGCGCCCGGTGGTTGCCTCGTCTATTTCACCTCGCACGGCGACCCCAGCGGCGTGCTGGTCGGCGAGGACGTCCTGGCCCCGCGCATCCTCGGCCAGATGGTCGGCGCGGCCTGCGGCGAGCGGCCGACGGTGGTGGTGATCTCCGCCTGTTTCTCCGGCGTATTCGTGCCCGCCCTGGCCGGGCCAAACCGAATGGTGCTGACCGCGGCCCGCAAGGACCGCTCGTCCTTCGGCTGCGGCGAGGCCGACCGCTATCCGTACTTCGACGACTGTTTCCTGAGCTCGGCGAAGGGCGCGCGGGACTTCGGCGGCCTCGGGCGGGCGGTGCAGGCCTGCGTCGCGGCGCGCGAAATCGAGGAGGGCATGAAGCCGCCTTCCCAGCCGCAACTGTCGATCGGCGCTGACCTCCTGCCGGCCTTGCCGTTCTACGCCTTCCCAGGCGCGCAACCGCCGCGCGAATAATCACGCGGCCGGGCGCTCCCGCCGCTTTCAGGGACTCAGTTTGCGCCGTACATCTGGCTTCATCCCCTGACGCTGAGCCAAAGGCGGCCTGCCCTTGACGCGGTTTATCCTACGCGCCGCTCTCGCCCTCGCGACGGCCCTCGTCGCCGTCCCACCCGCCAGCCTCGCCCAGGACGCGCCGAGTTCGGCCGCCGCCAGCCTGCCCTCGGCCCCTGTCCCTTACGTAAAGTTGCGCCCCCAGCGCCGCCCCGCGGCTCGGACGGCGCCGCGCACGACGGCGCCGGTCGCCCCGGCCGTCGCCGCCGCGGTCGGGATCGCCGGCGCCGTGCCCGTCGTCGCTGGTCAGCCGACCACCGCAAGCGGCGCCCGCCTGGCCGCCGGCCAAGCCTTGCCGCCCGCCGAGCTTGAGGCCTTCGTCGACGGCGCGGTCCGCGAGGCCATGGGCCGCGACCACATCGCCGGCGTCACCGTCAGCATCGTCCAGAACGGCCAGGTCGTCCTGAAGAAGGGCTACGGCTTCGCCGCCCTGCAGCCCCGCCGCCGCGTCGACCCTGACCGCACCCTTTTCAGGGTCGGCTCGATCTCCAAGACCTTCACCTGGATCGCCGTGATGAAGGAGGTCGAGGCCGGCCGCATGCGGCTGACTGCGCCGGTTAACCTCTACCTGCCCGAACCCGTCCGCATCCGCGACCAGGGCTATCGCCGTGATGTCGAGGTCCGCAACCTGATGGACCATTCGGCCGGTTTCGAGGATCGGATGCTGGGCCACCTGATGGAATCCAGCCCGGACCGCGTGCGGCCGCTGCAGCTCTACCTGCGCCAGGAGCGCCCCGACCGGGTGTCGGCCTCCGGCGTGGTCTCGAACTATTCCAATTACGGCGCGGCTCTGGCCGGCCAGGCGGTGGCCTACGCGTCCGGCCAGCCGTTCGAGACCTATGCCGAGACCCGGATCTTCCGCCCGCTCGGCATGAGCCGGACCACCTTCCGCGAGCCGCGCGAAGCCAAGGCCGGCCTGCCCGAGCCGATGCCGACCGCCCTCGCCGGCCAGGTCTCCAACGCCTACCGCTGGACGCCCTCCGGGTTCGAGCGCCGCGGCTTCGAATACATCGGCCAGATCGCGCCTTCCGGCTCGGCCTCGTCCACCGCCGGCGACATGGCGCGGTACATGATCGCCGTCCTGAACGGCGGAACCCTCGGCGGCGCGACGGTTTACGGCCCGCAGACCGCGCGCCTGTTCCGCACGCCCCTGCGCCCGACCCCGCCTGGCATCAACAGCTGGGCCCACGGCTTCGTCGTCCACGATCTGCCGGGCGGCTACCGCGGCTTCGGCCACGACGGCGCGACCCTGTTCTTCTACTCCAGCATGGTGACCGTGCCGCAGCTCGGCCTCGGCATCTTCATCTCCGCAAACACCGACACCGCCGAGCCCTTCGTCGGTCGCTTCGCGGAGGAGCTGGTCCGTCAGTTCTATGCCGCGCCACGCGACTTCCCGCGCGCCGGCTCTCCGGAGCTCGCCGCCTCGGCGGACACCTTCTCGGGCTATTATCTGACCACCCGGCGCGCCTATTCCGGTCTTGAGGAGTTCGTCGGCGGCCTGACCGGCGGCGCCCTCGTCCAGGTCACGCCAGACGGCCGCCTGGTCACCAGGCTCGGCGACCGGCCCACGTCCTGGGTCCCCGATGGCCCGCTCGGTCAGGGCCGGTTCGTCGCCTTCGACGGGGACCAGCGCCTGGCCTTCCACGTCGAAGACGGCGAGGCGACGAGTTTCATTCCCGCCTCGGGCGCCGAGCGTTTCGAGCGCGCCCCGGCCTGGCGGCGGCCGATCGTTCTGGGCCTGCTGGCAGGGCTCACCGGCTTCGCGGCCATCGCGACGCTGGCCGGCCTGGTCCTGCGCAACCGCCGCGACTTCCGTGAAAACATGATCCAGGCCCGCGCCGGCCTGCTGCAGAACATCCAGGCCGGCCTGTGGCTGACCTCGCTTGGCTTGTTCGGCGTCTGGCTGACCAAGACCGGCGACGTCGCCCAGATCGTCTACCGCTGGCCGGGCGCCCTGCTGATCACCGCCTCGGCCTGCGCGCTCGTCGCCGCCCTGCTGACGATCGCCACGCTGATTGCCGTGCCTGCGGTCTGGCGGGGCGGCCGGCGGGTGGATTCGTGGACTGCCCTGCGCAAAGCCGCCTTCACCACGACGGTGATCATCTATGCGGCGTACTCGGTTCTGCTCGGCCTTTGGGGCGCCCTCAGCCCCTGGAGCGGCTAGGCAATCTTAAAACCCCGTTTACCAAGCGCCCGGTAATTCTTGCCTAGCGGCGCCGCGGCCTGATTTGCCTGGCGTCGCCCGCTTTGGTTTTTCGGGGCAAGGGGCGCCGGGTTGGGCCAGTTCATTGGTGCGCTTCAGCGGTTCGGCATCGGTCGGCTGGCCGCCATCCTCGGCATCGGCGCCGGCGTGGCCGCGGTCCTGGTCGCCGTGACCAT
>NZ_JBIIGK010000020.1:0-30617 GCF_044236515.1 Phenylobacterium sp. | reverse complement strand
AGGTGATCCCCGGCTGGGTCGACAGGATCTCGCGCAGGCTCAGCAACTGCTGGGCGCGGATCGTCTGGCCGGAGACGACGGTGATCGTCTGCGGGGTGTCGAGCAGCGGCGCGGTGTATTTGTTCGATTGCGGCTGGTCGTGCTGCGCACGGACATCGACCCCAGTGACGGTGTAGGGCTGGTCGTCGGCGGAGTCGGCGGCGTCAGCCGCGACGGCGACCGGCGCCATCATGAGGCCTGCCAGGCTGGCCACGGCGGCGGCGCCCAGCGCCCGCTTCGCCCGCGCCTGTACCGGCGCCGTCTTCTCGTATTGCATAAATAGGCCTCTACGCGGCCACCCGTCATGGCCAGTTGCGAGACGTTCTTAGTTGCACGTTCTGGCTATGACAACGCAAATCACTCGCAACTGTGAAGTTTTATGCAGGCTCTGCCGCGCCGTGTCCTATTGGCCACGCGCCAGGGTCGCGACCGCCGCCCGTAGCGCGGCCGGGCAGGCGGCGAAGGGGCTGGAGCCGTGGTCCTCGGCGACGAGCTCGCCGCCGGTCACCGCGCCCGGCGCAAGGACCGCCGCGAACCCCTGCAGGGCCTCGGCGGCCCGCCGCCCCATCGCCCGACGGTCGGGATCGGCCTGGGCCTCGCGCTCCCCCCACGCCAGGTGGACCGAGAGGTCGCGGCCGCTCGCCGCCGTCGCTGCCGTCAGCGCCAGCCCGGGCGTCCACCACAGCGACGGGCTGATCAGCGTCCAGGCGCGGAAGAGCCCGGGCGCCCGGCCGAGGGCATAGAGCCCAAATAGCGCGCCGAGCGAATGGCTGAACAGGGCCGCGCGCGACAAGTCCAGCGGGGCCGCGGCCTGAAAGGCCGGCATGGCCCTCTCGGTCAGGTAATCAAAGAAGGCCTCGCCGCCGCCCCCCGGATGTGGCGCCGTCTCCGGCGCCGCCGGCTCGCCGGTCGTGAAGTCCCAGGCCCGGCGCCGCGAATCATGTCGCGCGCCTTCGAAGGCGATCCCGGCCACCGCCAGCGGCGCCACTCCGGTCTTGGCCGTGCGGCGGGCAAGGGCCGCGGCGGCGCCGGCCACCAGCTGGAAATGAAGGCCGCCGTCCAGCACCACCATCACCGGATGCCCGGCGGGCGGCGCAGGCACGTCGGGAACCGCCAGCATCAGCTCATAGCCATAGCCGTCCGCCGCCGGGACCCGGCGGCTCAGCTGACCCGGCGGCTGCAACGCCGACCAGTCGCTCGCAATCCGCGCGGCCATCAGAATTTCCCTCAACCCTAGTGGAGCCGGCGCGCACGCTGTATTGCGATCCGATCTCAGGAACCGGGGCCTTCTTAGCCTTGATCGACGCCGCCGCCGACTCCGCGCTTGCCGCCAGCCCCGTGCTGCGCGACCACCGCGCCGCCAAGGCTCGCCGGCGGCTGGTCGTCATCGGCCTGGCGCTGGCCTGCGTTGTCGCCTTCGCCCTCGATCTCGCCACCGGCCCGTCCAGCCTGCCGATGGACCGGGTGCTGCGCGGTCTCTTCGAGCCGTCGGTGCTGTCCCCCGCCGAGTCGGCCATCGTCTGGCAGATCCGCTTGCCTTACGCCCTGATGGCCGCCCTGGTCGGCGTCGCGCTGGCGCTGTCGGGGGCCGAGATGCAGACGGTGCTCAACAACCCGCTGGCCAGCCCCTTCACACTCGGGGTCTCCTCGGCCGCCTCCTTCGGCGCCTCCCTGGCCATCGTCTTTGGCGTCGGCCTGGCGGCCGCGCCGCAGGGCCTGCTGACCACCCTCAACGCCTTCGTCTTCGCCCTGGGCTCGGTACTGCTGCTGCAGGTCCTGGCCCGGGCCCAGCGCGGCGGGGTGCAGAGCATCGTCCTCTTTGGCATCGCCCTGGTGTTCGCCTTCAACGCCGCCACCGCCTTGGTGCAGTTCGTCTCGTCGCCCGAAGCGCTGCAGCAGCTTGTCTTCTGGACCATGGGCTCCCTGTCCCGGGCGACCTGGAACGCCGTGGCGATCATGGGCGCAGTGGTCCTGCTGGTCACGCCCTTCTCCCTGCTGGCCGCTCGCTCGCTGACCGCCCTGCGGCTGGGCGAGGACCGCGCGATGAGCTTCGGCGTCGACGCCGGCCGGCTGCGGTTCATGTCGCTGCTGCGCGCCAGCCTGCTTTCGGCCGCCGCCGTCGCCTTCGTCGGCGTCGTCGGCTTCATCGGCCTCGTTGCGCCGCACATCGCCCGCCTGCTGGTCGGCGAGGATCACCGCATCTTCCTTCCGGCCAGCCTGCTCTCCGGCGCCCTCCTGATGTCCCTGGCCTCCACGGCCTCCAAGACCCTGGTGCCCGGAGCGCTTCTGCCCGTGGGCATCGTCACCGCCGTGATCGGCGTGCCGGTCTTCCTCGTCTTGATCCTTCGGAACGCGCGCGGATGAGCGGGCTTCAGGTCACGGCCCTGAGCGCCGGCTACGGCGGCAAGCGCATCGTCGACGCCATCGACCTGCCGCCGCTCGCGGCCGGCACCACGACCTCGCTCGTCGGCCCGAACGGGGCCGGCAAGAGCACCCTGCTGCGCGCCATCGCCGGCCTGATTCCGGCCGTCGGCTCCGTCCGTCTGGACAATGAGGAACTGAATGGCGCGCCGCTGCGCCAGCGCGCCCGGCGCGTCGCCTACGTCCCCCAGGCCCTGCCCCAGGGCGTCGGCTTGTCGGTGCTGGAAACGGTGATCGCCGCCCTCGAGGCCAGCGCTCCGGACGAGACCGCCCTGGTCGGGGACGCCGCCAGCCAGGCCCTGGCCGCGCTCCGGGAGGTCGGCGCCCAGGATCTCGCCCTCCAGCGCATCGACCAGCTTTCCGGCGGCCAGAAGCAGCTCGCCGGCCTCGCCCAGGCCCTCGTGCGACGCCCGAAAGTCCTATTATTGGACGAACCCACCAGCGCCCTCGACCTGCGCCATCAGCACGAGGTCCTCGATCTCGCCCGCCTCTACGCCCGCCAGCGCGGCGCCGTGGTGGTCATGGTGCTCCACGACCTCCAGGCCGCCGCCCGCGCCTCGGACCAGCTGCTGGTCCTCTCCCACGGCCGCCTCGCGGCGACCGGCGCCCCATCCGACGCCATCACCCCCGCCATGCTGGCCGAGGTCTACCAGGTGAGAGCCCGCGTCGAACCCTGCAGCCAGGGAATGATCCAGGTGCTGGTCGACGCGGTTCTCTAGTCGTGCATCACGGACGCACGACCGTCAGCGTATCGCCGGCCGGATCCTCCGGCACGGGCGTCCCGGCCGGCGCACCCCGCGGCAGCCCACGGCGCTTATTGGTCACGAAAACCCGCCCGGTCGCCGGATCCAGCGCCAGCGACTGCGGCAAGGTCCCGGTATTGAGGTTCGAGACCACCGCATAGTTGCGCGTATCCACGACGGTCAGCGTTCCGGCCCCGCGGTTAGCGACGTAGGCATGGTTGCGCCGCGGATCTACCGCCACGCTCAGCGCCCCGGCGCCCGTCGGGATGTTTTTCAGCAAGGCGCCGGTGTCGGCGTTCAGCACCGTCAGCTCGCCCGAACCCTGATTGGTCACGAACAGTCGCTTTCCGGCCGCGTCGTAGGCGACGTTGACCGGGCCCTGGCCGCCGGAAGGCCAGCGGCCGATGACCTCGCCGTTCGTCAGGTTCACCGCGACCACTTCATGCGCCCCCAGGCCCGTGACGAAGGCCCGCTTGCCGACGGCGTCGATGGCGAGACCGGTCATCCGGTTGGTCGGAACGGTGATGACGCGCTCGATCTTGCGGCTCGCCTCGTCGACCACCCAGATGTTGTTGTCGCCGGCCTCAGGCGCGCCGCCGACCACCGAGATGTAGGCCTTGCCGGCCGCCTCATCGAGGACGATCTCACGCACGTGCGGCGGCTTCTCGGAGGCCGGCTTCAGGTTGGCCACCGACTTGCCGGTCTTGAGGTCGATCAGCACCAGCTGTCCGCTGCGGGTGTCGGTGCCGTACAGTGTCTGCGTGCGGGTGTTGATGCCGAGGCCGAACACCGGATTAGCCGAGACGTCGATCGCCCCGGAACGGTTCAGGCTGGCCGCGTCGAACTTCACGACAGCGGCGTTGTTCGCGCCCCGCTGGCCGGTCGCGGCCACGTAGACCGACTTGTCGGCCGGATTGAACACCAGCTGATAAAGACCGCCCGGGTCGGCCTTGATGCTCTTCTCCACGACAGGAGCGGCGGTCGCGGCGGTGGCCGCGGCAGCGGCGATCGCGACGATGACGTTTCGCAGGATCACTTTGAATTCCTTCAATCAAGCCTTCGCCAGGTCAGCCCAGTAGGCTCCGGCGTAAGGCACGGCGAGAAAACGGTTGTTGATCTCGGCAAGGGTCTTCGCCGGATCGAGGTCGGAAAACAGCTCGGGGTGGATCCAGCGGGCCAGCGCCTCGATCGCCACCACATCGATGGGCGAGTTGATCAGCTGGTGCGACAGGCCATGCACACGGCCCTCGCGCACGGCTTTCAGCGTGGCGATGCCGCGGCGCGAGGCGACCTTGCGCAAACCGGCCTGGCCCTGTTCCGGCGTGAAGTCCGGCCCGGCGACGAACCCGCCTGCCTTGGCCAGGTGCGGCCCGCCCGTGGCGATGTAGACGTCCGGGTCCCGCTCGATGACATATTCCAGGTTCAGCTTACCGAACGGCTGTTTCAGAACGTCGGCGCCGATGTTCCGGCCGCCAACGAACTTGATGTAGTCCCCGACATTGCCCGATCCGGGCGAATTGCAGCAGTCCGGCGAGAGACCGGCATGCGCCTCCAGGAACACCGTCGGCCGGTGATCAGTCGGGATCTGCGCGACCCGAGCGGCGATGGCGTCCAGCTTGGCCTTGCGGAACTCATTGAACGCCGCCGCCTGTTCCGTCCGGCCGGTGAGGGCGCCGAGCAGGGTCAGGCTCTTCGGCTGGTTCTCGAACGGGTGGGAGAAGAAATCGATAAAGGCGACGCCGACCCCGGCCGCATCGAGTTGGGCGATCTGCGCTTCGGTCGGGCCGTTACCCAGCGAAACGACGGCCGTGGATGGCCGGGCGCCGAGCACGGCCTCGACGTTGAACGCCTCGTTCGAGGGCGGGACCTTCGGCAGGCTCGCGAGCGCCGGAAATTTTCCGACGTAGGCCTTGTACATGTCCGCGCCGATCCTGTTCACGTCGCCCGACCACGCGGCCAGCGCCGACACCGGGTCCGGATGGATCAGCGCAAGGGCGATCAGGTAGCGCCCATCGTCGATCGCCAACTTGCCGCCTGGGGCCGCCTTCACCGGCCGACCCGAAAGGTCGGTCAGCCGCGCCGGGGTCCGGGCGCCCTCCGTCCGCCTGCAGGCAGTCAGGCACGTGGCCACGCCGCCCAGAAAGACGAGCCGGCGGTCGGGCCTCGAAATGCTCATGAAACTCCTGCGGAACCGGCCGGCAAAGCTAGACTTGCACGTGTTACTGCGAGCCATTCGCAAAAGCAAACACTCTTG
The DNA here is from genome assembly GCF_044236515.1 of Phenylobacterium sp. GTDB lineage: Bacteria > Pseudomonadota > Alphaproteobacteria > Caulobacterales > Caulobacteraceae > Phenylobacterium. Next base: position 25,160 of record NZ_JBIIGK010000020.1, on the reverse strand, counting down.
CGGCTAGTCCAGACGTTGCTCCACGATCCGCATGAGCACGGAGGCCGCGACCGGCGCGAGAGCGTCGTCGAAGTCATAGACCGACTGGTGAACCATCGGCCCGCCCTGGCCGAGAAACAGGTAGGCCCCCGGCGTCCGCTGCAAGAGGTAGGCGAAGTCGTCGGTGAACGGGTAGGGGCGCAGGTCGCGGGCAACCGCGCCGGCGCCGAGCACCTCGCTCGCGGCCTGGGCGGCGAGTGCGGCCTGCTCTGGAGCGTTGACGCAGGGCGGGACTTCGGCCGTCACCTTCGGCCTCACGGTGCAGCCCGTCGTGCGGGCCATGCCGTCGCAAATCGCCTCCAGGCGCGACCATAGCTCGGCGATCACCTCAGGGCTCGTGGCGCGCAGAGTGCCGGCCAAGCTCGCCTCGTGCGGCACCACATTGTGCGAGGCCCCGGCCTGCAGCTTCGTGACAGTGATCAGCGCCGGCTCCATCGGGTCGATGTGACGGCCAACGATGGCGGAGATGTCCGTGGCGATCCGCGCGGCGGCCTGCAGCGGGTCTGTCGTCTTGTGCGGAGCGGCGCCGTGGCCGCCAACGCCGCTCACCTCGATCTCCCATATCCGGTAGCCGTTCAGGGTCGGGCCGACGCGCACCGCCGCCTGTCCGAACGGCAGCAGCGGCATGTTGTGGTAGGCGTAGACTTCGTCGAGCGGGAAGCGATCCAGCAGGCCGTCCTCGATCATCGCCTGGGCGCCGAGACCGTTCTCTTCGGCGGGCTGAAAGATCAAAACCACCCGGCCGCGGGCCGGCGGCTGGGCCGCCAGCCGTCGCGCGACACCCAACAGCGTCGCCGTATGCCCGTCGTGACCGCAGGCGTGGCTGACGCCCGCCGTCTTTGAGACGTGGGCCGCCCCGCTGTGGTCGGGCATTGGCAGGGCGTCCATGTCGGCTCGCAATCCGACGGAGGGGCCAGGCTCCCGGCCCTCGACCACCGCCACCACCCCGGTTCCGCCGATGCCTGTGTGCGGCCGAAGGCCCATGCCTCGCAAAGTCTCCGCGACCAGGGCCGCGGTCCGCGTCTCTTCGCCGGATAGCTCGGGATGGGCGTGAATGTCGCGCCGCCAGGCAGCCATCTCGGGCGCCAGGGCGGCGAAGGCGGGATCGACGGTCAGCGTGTTTATGGTCGGGGCGTTCATGACCGCCACCGATGCGTCATTCCGCCGGGATCAGCAACTCCGCACGCAGGCCAGGGGCGTTGTCGGCCAGCACGATCTCGCCGCCATGCGCACGCGCCACCGCCGCGCACATCGTCAGGCCTAGCCCGGAGCCCGGCGCCGAGCGGCTCCGGTCCATCCGATAGAAGCGGCCCAACACCTTCTCCCGTTCGTCGGCCGGCACGCCGGGGCCACGGTCAGCGACATAGAGGGCTAGACGCTCCCCCCGTCGCTCGGCGCCCACGGTGATGTTCGGCCCCTCGCCGCCGTGGGCGACGGCGTTCTCAAGGAGGTTGGCCAGAGCCTGTTGCAGTAGCGGGGCGTCGCCGCGGCCGGGGAGGGGACCGCGTGTCGCGATCCGCAACGTCCCGCCGGCTTCTTCGATCACGGGACGGTAGATTTCGGCCGTGGCGGCGGCGAGTTCCGCTGCGTCGAACGGCTTGCGGTCGGCCTGGCCCGCCCGGCCCTCGGTCCGGGCCAGGTCCAGCAGGGCGTCGAACAGGCCGCTCAAGCGGTCGATCTCCTCCAGCCCGTCGTCGATGGCGGTTGCCGGATCGGCGCCGGTGCGGGCTTCCTCCAGCCGGTTACGCAGGCGGGCAAGGGGCGTGCGCAAGTCGTGCGCCACCGCTTCGGAGACCGACTTCAGGGCCGACATCGCCGCCTCCTGGCGTTCGATCATGCGGTTGAGGTTGGCGCCCAGTCCGTCGAACTCGCGGCCGAGGCCAATCGCGGGTAGCCGCTCGCCCGACCGGCCGGCGATGATCCGCTCGACCGCGCGGTTCACGCCCTCCAGTCGCCGCAGCAGCACAAGACCGGCCCCTAGGCCGACGGCAAGCGCCAGGGCAATGATGGCCAGGCCGGTCCACAGGGCGAAGCCATGGACGCCGCGTCTCAGGATATCGAGATGCTGAATGTCGCGGCCGATGGCCAGCAAGGTCCCGTCGCTGGTCCGCCGGCTGAGGATCAGCATGTTGGGCCGCTGGTCCGGCCAGCGGGCGGGGCGCGCCTTGGACGGCAGGTTGACCCGAAAGCCCTGTTCGTTGACGGCGATCCGCGCCAACCCGTTGCTGAAGCTGCGACCGTTCCGCGTCTCGACCAGGAACAGGTAGCGTCGCGCCTCGCGGTTTCGCGCCTGGCTTTCCAGCATGCCGATCAGGCGCTGCCCGCCCAGGCGTTCGGCGTCGGCCTGCATCACGGCCATCTGATGCACCAGATCCTCGCGGATCTCGGCTTCGGCCGAGCGGATTAGGCCGTAGTCCAGGCCGATCATCAGGACGGCGCCGCCCAGGGCAAGGATCAGCGAGATCGCCGCCGCCAGCCGCAGGCTGGCCGTTGACCAGACCGTCGGGCGCCTACTGCGGGGCCTGGAGGACATAGCCGACCCCCCGCAGGGTATGGATCATCTCAGCGCCGAAACCGCGGTCGACCTTCGCCCTAAGGCGGCTGACGTGGGCGTCGATGATGTTGGCCCGGGGATCGAAGTGGAAGCCCCAAAGGGTCTCGAGCAGCATGGTGCGGGTCACGACCTGCCCGGCGTGCTGGGCGAGAAAGGTCAGCAACTTGAACTCGTGAGGGCTGAGGTCGATCGCCTTGCCGGCCCGTACCGCGCGATGGGCGGCGACGTCGACCTCGAGGTCGCCGACGACGTAACTCCTTGGCTGCGCTGCGAGCGGCGGCCGGCGGCCTAGCGCCTGCACGCGCGCCGACAATTCCGAGAATGCGAACGGCTTCAGCAGATAGTCGTCGGCCCCGGCCTGGAGGCCTTCCACCCGGTCGTCCACGGCGCCCACGGCGGAAAGCATCAGGATCGGGGTCGCCACGCCTTCCTTCCGTAGAGCCTGGATGAGCTCAATGCCGGACATGCCGGGCAGCATCCGGTCGACCACCATGGCGTCGTAATCCCCCGTGAGGCCGAGCTCGAATCCGCGCGTCCCATCCCCCGCCTGGTCGACGGTGTGTCCCTCCTCGCGGAAGCCGCGCGCGATGAAGGCGAGGGTTCGCGCCTCGTCGTCGATGATCAGAACCCGCATGCCTGCCTTGGTTTCGGTTTTGCCGGCATTGTAATGCCGCTGTCAGGTTCCGCGAAGGAAAGCCACGCTAACAGCTTGTTGCGAGTGAGACTTAACAACGACCGGCGCCGGGGGCAACGCCCGCGGCTCGCCGCCAGCGTGACGCGTACAGGACCGCCAGGTGAAGATCGACGCCATCGAGGACGGCGAAAGCGCCGAGGCTCTGGCCTGGGCCTTCACCCTGGCCGCGCCCGAACGACGGCTGCTGACCCAGGGTCTCGCGCGGCGCCTCGAGCCGGGGCCTGCCCATACCCTTGCTGAGCGGGTTCGCGAGTTCTTCCGTACTGCTGAGGGGGTTCCTCTACTGGTCGGGGCGCTGCCGTTCGACCGCCAAGCCGACGACGTCATCTTCCAGCCGGCCGCAGTGGCCAACGCGCCGCTGGCCGCGCCGGGTCCGACCCCCGTCGGCCGCTGGCGGGTCACGCCCGAGCCCGGCGTCGAAGCCTATAAGCAAGGGGTCGCGCGCGCGCTGAATGTGCTGGCGACGAACGCGGGCGGCATGGACAAGGTCGTCCTGTCCCGCAGCCTTGTCCTAGATGCTGAGGGCCCGATCGACGCCGAGGCCCTCGCCGCCCGGGTCGGCGGCGACCCCGGCGCGGTGCGGTTCTCGACCCCGCTGGGTCGCGCCCCCGACGGGACCATGCGCCGCCTGATCGGCGCTTCGCCCGAACTGCTGGTTTCCCGGGTCGGCGACAAGGTCGTGTCGCATCCGCTTGCCGGGTCCGCCCGCCGCAGCGACGATGAGGCCCGGGACGTCGCGGCCCGGGCCGGGCTCGTCCAGTCGGACAAGGAACAGCGCGAACACGCCCTTGTCGTCGAAGCGATTCTGGACACCCTCGCGCCCTACTGCCGCGAACTGTCGGCTCCCGGCGCCCCCGACCTGATCTCGACCCGCACCATGTGGCACCTCGGCACCTGGATCAAAGGGCGGCTGAAACGCCCGGATGAAGTGTCGAGCGCTGAACTGGCCGCCGCCCTGCACCCGACGCCTGCGGTCGCCGGCTCGCCGCGCGACGCCGCCACCCAGCTGATCCATGACCTGGAAGGCTACGACCGCGGCTTCTACGCGGGCACGGTCGGCTGGACCGACGCGGCCGGCGACGGCGTATGGTACCTGTCGCTGCGTTGCGCCGAGGTCGCCGGCTCCCGGGCCCGCCTCTACGCCGGGGCCGGCATCGTCGAGGGTTCAATCCCCGAGAGCGAGGCGGCCGAGACCTCGGCCAAGTTCCAGGCCATGCTGCGCGCGTTCGGTATTGACGAGGCGGGACAGCGCCTGGATCACGGCGCCTGATGCTGCCCCTTGCGCAAACGTGGCCGGACGATCTGGCCGCCGCCTATCGCCGCAAAGGCTATTGGCGCGGAGAAACCTTCAGCGACCTCCTGCGCGCCCAGGCCGCGGCGCGACCGGACGCCGTCGCGGCGGTCGGCGGAGACCAGCGCTGGACCTACGCCGAGCTGCTCGCCAGGGCTGAGACGGCGGCGGCCGGGTTCCTCGCGCTTGGGCTGCAGCCAGGCGAGCGAGTGGTGGTGCAACTGCCCAACATCCCGGAGTTCCTCTCGGCGGTGTTCGGCCTGTTCCGTGCCGGGCTGGTCCCGGTCTACGCCCTGCCGGCTCACCGGATCACCGAAATTCGCCACTTCGCGGAGAAGTCCGAGGCCAGCGCCTACCTGATAGCCCACCAGCACGCCGGTTTCGATTATCGCGAGCTGGCCCGCCAGCTGAACGCGGGCGTGCCGGCGATCCGCCACGTCGTGGTGGTTGGGGACGCGGAGGAGTTCGTGGCCTTTGACGGGTTCAACGCCGACGCCGGCCGCTTGCCGACCACTGACGCCGATCCCAACGCCGTCGCGTTCCTGCAGATTTCCGGCGGTTCGACGGGACTCTCAAAGCTGATCCCCCGCACCCACGACGACTATCTCTACAGCATCCGCGCCAGCGCTGAGATTTGCCGCCTGACGGCGGACAGCGTTTACCTGACCGCGCTGCCGGCAGCGCACAACTTCCCGATGAGTTCACCTGGATACTTCGGCGTCCTCAGCGCCGGCGGGACGGTCGTGATGGCTGCGTCCCCCAGTCCCGATGCCTGTTTCCCACTGATCGAGCGTGAGCGGGTGACGATCACCGGCCTGGTGCCGCCGCTGGCGCTGCTCTGGCTGCAGGCCGCGCCGACGACGTCGCACGACCTCTCCAGCCTGGAGGTCCTCCAGGTCGGCGGCGCGAAGTTCCTGCCGGAGGCCGCGCGCCGCGTCCGGCCGATCCTGGGCTGCACTCTGCAGCAGGTGTTCGGCATGGCCGAGGGCCTGGTCAACTACACAAGGCTGGACGACCCGGAAGAGATTATCGTCGAGACCCAGGGCCGCCCCATCAGCGCCGACGACGAGATCCGGATTCTGGACGAGGACGGACAGCCGGCCCCGGAAGGCGAGGCGGGCGACCTGCTGACCCGCGGTCCCTACACGATCCGCGCCTACCACAACGAGCCGGCGGCAAACGCGCGCTCGTTCACCGACGACGGCTTCTATCGCACCGGCGACGTCGTGAAGCGGACGCCGGAAGGCTATCTCGTGGTGATGGGCCGGGCCACCGACCACATCAACCGGGCCGGCGAGAAGATTTCCGCCGAGGAGGTGGAGGATCACCTGCTGGCGCATCCGGCCGTGTTCGACGCCGCCGTGGTGTCGGCGCCCGATCCGTATCTGGGCGAGCGTACCTGCGCGTTCGTCATCCCGGCCGGCACTGCGCCGCGTGCGGTCGAAATCAAAGCCTGGATGCGCAAGCGAGGGATTGCTGATTTCAAGGTCCCCGACCAGATCGTCTTCGTCGAGGACTTCGCGGTGACTGCCGTCGGCAAGGTCAGCCGCAAGGAGCTGCGCGCCGCGCTGCGAGAGCGGCTGCTGGCCGAGGAAGCCAAACGATGAGTGGACCCAAGGGCCTGCCGAAGGTCGCGCCCTACGCCATGCCGACGGCCGTCGAGATCCCGCCTGTCCGCCCCGCCTGGACGCTGGATCCGGCCCGCGCGGCCCTGCTGATCCACGACATGCAGCGTTATTTCCTGCGCCCATTCGATCTAACGGCCGAGCCGATCCCGGCTCTGGTGGCTAACATCAGCCGGCTCGCGACGGCCGCCCGCGCGGCGGGCGTCCCCGTCTTCTACACGGCGCAAAAGGGCGACCAGGATCGCCGCGACCGCGGGCTGCAGGCCGACTTCTGGGGGGCGGGCATGAGCCGCTTGCCAGAGCACCAGGATATCGTCGAGGACCTGGCGCCAGCCGAGGGCGATTTCGTCCTTACCAAGCACCGCTACAGCGCATTCCAGCGTAGCAATCTCGACACCCTGATGCGGGCGCGGGGGCGCGACCAGTTGGTGGTCTGCGGCGTCTATGCCCACATCGGTTGCCAGCTCACCGCCGCCGAGGCCTTCCAGCGCGACATCGAGCCGTTCCTGGCCGCCGACGCCCTGGCCGACTTCTCGCGGGAGAAGCATATGGGGGCCATCGCCTGGACCGCCGGGGTCTGTGGCGGTGTGTTGACCACCGACGAGATCGAAGGCCGCCTGAAATGAGCGACGAGCTGACCTTCGAGACCCTGACGATCGAGCGGATGCGCGCCGATATCGCCAAGGTGCTGCACGAGGCGCCGGAGGACATCGGCGACGACGACAACCTGATCGACCTGGGCGTGGATTCTCTGCGGGCGCTGAACCTGTCGCTGGCCTGGAGCGAGGCGGTGCCGCTCGATTTCAGTGAGTTGGCCGAACATGTCACCCTGGCCGGCTGGTGGGCGGTGGTCGAGCGGCGCATCGCCGCCCAGCGCGCCGCCAACGGCTGATCTCAGTGTCCGAGGGGCTCGAGAACGCGCCGCTGAGCGAGGCGCAATCGGGGCTGTGGTTCGCCCAGAAGCTCGACCCGACCAATCCGATCTTCAACACCGCCCACTACGTCGATCTGACGGGTGAACTGGACGTCGCCGCCTTCCAGGCCGCCGTGGACCAGGCGGCGGTCGAGGCGCAGAGCCTCAGCCTCCGCTTCGAGGAACGCGACGGACAGGTCTGGCAAGTCGTCGACCCGGCGCTGGCGCCGCGGCTGACAGTGATCGATCTCGCCGGCCATGCCGATCCCGAGGCTGAAGCCGCCCTGCGCCGCCGACTGGACCACGAAGCGCCGGCCGACCTCGGCAAGGGGCCCCTTGCCGCAAATTTCCTCTTCCGCCTGGGGCCGGGCCGAAGTCAGTGGTATCTGCGCGCCCACCACCTGACCACCGACGGCTTCGGCATGGTGCTGTTCGCCAACCGCGTGGCCGAACTCTACAGCGCCGCGTGCGGCGGATCCGCGGCCGGCGAGCCGCTGCGGCCGCTTCGCCAGGTGTGGGATGAGGACGCCGCCTATCGCAGCTCCGACAAGCGCGCGGCCGACGGCGCCTATTGGCGCGACCTGATGGCTGATGCGCCGGAGGTGGTCAGCCTCGCCGCCGGCCGCGCCGTCACCGCCCATCGCTTCCATCGCGTCGAGCGCCGGCTGCCGCAGGCCGTGACCGCCCGGCTGCAGGCCCGGGCCGCCGCGGCCGGCGTCTCCTGGCCAGACCTGCTGACCGCCGTGACCGCCGCCTATATCCGCCGGTTCAGCGGCGCGGAGGAGGCTGTGGTCGGCGCGCCATACATGGGCCGGCTAGGCAGCGCGTCGGCTCGCGTTCCGGCGATGGTGATGAACGTCCCGCCGTTGCGTCTCGCGCCCGACGAGGCCGCGCCGCTGGACGAGGCCCTGGTCCAGGCGTCGCGAGCACTGGCCAAGCTGCGCCGGCATGGCCGCTACCGCGCCGAACAGCTCCGCCGCGACGTCGGCCGGCTGGGCGGAACGCGGCGGCTCTATGGCCCGCTGATCAACGTCCTTCCCTTCGACCAGCCGCCGAGGTTCCAGGGCCTCGACGCTGCCGTGCATGTGCTCAGCACAGGGCCCGTCGACGACATCAGCTTCACCTTCCGCGGCGACGCGGCGCCGGCCTTGACGCTGGAGGTGGACTCCAATCCGGACCTTTACGACGCCGAGGAAACCGCAGCGCACGGCGAGCGGCTGGCCGTCTTCCTCGATGCGGCGTTGGACGCCGCGACCCTGGCGGACATCCCCATCGCCACTCCAGCCGAGGCGGCGCGCGAGCTGGAGGTCTTCAACGCCACCGCGCATCCCGTCCTGGACGTGACCCTCGCCGCCCTGCTGGAACGGACGATGCGGACGAGCCCGGATGCGCCCGCCCTGACGTTCGGCCGGCAGACGCTGACCTATGCGGACCTCGATCGCCGCACGGCGGCCCTGGCAAGCGCGTTGGCCGCGCGGGGCGTCGGGCCCGAGACACTGGTGGCGGTGGCGTTGCCGAGATCGCTGGAACTGGTGATCGGTCTTGTCGCAATCCTGCGGGCCGGCGGCGCTTACCTGCCTCTCGATCTCGACCACCCGCCGACGCGGATCGCGACGATCCTCAATCGCGCCCAGCCGGCCGTCGTTCTGGCGCAGGCGGAGATCGGTGGCCTTTTCGGCGAGCGACTGCTGACCCCAGCCGACTGGCCGGTGGAAGGCGAGGGGCCGTTTCAGGGGCCGGAGCCCGGGAACGCCGCCTACGTCATCTACACCTCCGGCTCGACCGGCGAGCCGAAGGGGGTGCTGGTCGAGCACCGCGCCATCGTCAACCGCCTGCTTTGGATGCGAGCCCAGTACGGGACCGGCGCTCAGACGCGGATCCTGCAGAAGACGCCGGCAACGTTCGACGTTTCGGTGTGGGAGTTCTTCCTGGCGCTGATCGGCGGCGGCGAACTGGTGGTCGCGCCGCCTGGCGCGCACCGTGATCCGGCAGCCATCGCCGGATTGATCCGCGACCACGCGATCACCGACCTGCATTTCGTGCCCTCCATGCTGGCCGCCTTCCTGTCGGACCCGGCCGCCCAGGGACTGTCCGTCGCCCATGTCTTCTGCAGCGGCGAGGAACTGCCGGCCGACCTGCGCGACCGTTTCCATCGCACCCTGAACGCCGAACTTCACAACCTCTACGGCCCCACCGAGGCGGCGGTGGACGTCAGCTATTGGCCGGCCTCGAGCGACGACGCCTCCCGTCCGGTGCCGATCGGCTGGCCAGTCTGGAACACCCGCCTGGTTATCCTGGACGAGCAGCTGCGCCCGGTCGCGCCCGGTATGACCGGCCACCTCCATCTCGGCGGCGTCCAGCTGGCCCGCGGCTATCTCGGCCGCCCCGACCTGACGGCGGAGCGGTTCGTCGCCGATCCGCACCACCCGGGCGAGCGGCTCTACAAGACCGGCGACGTCGCCCGCCGTCGGGCCGACGGGGCAGTGGTCTTCCTCGGCCGCAACGACCATCAGGTGAAGGTGCGCGGCCTGCGCATCGAACTCGGCGAGATCGAAGCGGCCATCGCGGCCACTGGTCTGGTGCGCGAGGCCGCGGTGCTGGCGCGAGAGGACCGTCCCGGCGAGAAGCGTCTCGTGGCCTATGTCGTCCCGGCGGCGGCCTACGAGCGTGCCGCCTTCAAAACGAAGCTCGCCGCGCACTTGCCCGACTACATGGTGCCCGCCGCCGTTGTCTCGCTGGACGTCCTGCCGACCACCTCCAACGGCAAGCTCGACCGAAGGGCGCTGCCGGCGCCCGTGTTCGTGGCGGGCGACGAGCGACCCGCGCGCACGCCCAGCGAGAAGGCGGTGGCCGAGATCTTCGGCGAGGTCCTGGGGCTCGGCCGGCCGGCCGGCGCCGACGACGACTTCTTCGCGCTCGGCGGCGACTCCCTGTCGGCGGTCAACGCCCTGCTGGCGATCCGCGAGCGGTTCGGCCGCGATCCCGGGCTCGGCGCCCTGTTCGACCAGCCGCGTGTCGCCGACCTTGCCGCGTTGCTGGACGCCGAGACCCTCGATTTCGACAGCGGCCTTGGTCTGCTGATCCGGCTGGCGGAGGGTGACCGAGACCTGCCGCCGCTGTTCCTGATCCATCCGGCCGGCGGCCTCTCCTGGGGCTATCGCACCTTGGCGCGGTCTCTGTCGCCCAAGCGGACGGTCTATGGCGTGCAGTCGCCGGCCCTCGACCCGACGTCGCGCCTGCCCGATAGCATCGACGCCCTGGCGGCGCTCTACGCCGACCGCATCGTCGCCGCGGCCGGGCGGGGGCCGATCCACCTGGCCGGCTGGTCGGTGGGCGGCATCCTCGCCCAGGCCGTCGCGGCGCGGCTGGAGGGCAAGGGTCACAAGGTCGGCCTGATGGCGATGCTGGATTCCTATCCGGCCGAGTGCTGGCGCGCCGAACCGGAGCCGGACCCGGTCGACGCCCTCCGCGCGCTGCTGGCCATCGCCGGTTACGACCCGCAGGCTCATCCGACCCTGCGCACCCGCGAGGCCATCGTAGGCTTCCTGCGGGCCGGCGACAGCCCGCTCGGCGGCCTGCCCGAGGCGGCGCTGGACGGCGTGATCCGCGTCGTGCTCGACACCAACCGGCTGGTCCGCGAGCATCGTCACCGGGCGTTTGGCGGTGTCACGACCCACGTGCGCGCCGGGCTTGATCACCAGGACCGGCCCCTGACGCCGGACCTCTGGCGCCCCTACGCCCCCAATCTCGACGTCGTCGAGGTTCCGTTCCTGCATCCGCAGTTGACCGGGCCGGCTGCGAGCGCGCTGATCGCCCCGGCGCTGGACCAGCGGATGCGCGGGTTCGAGGAGGAACTCTCATGAACGGCAAGATCGCCCTGGTGACCGGCGCGGCCGGCGGCATCGGCGCGGCGGTGGTGCATCGTCTGCGGGCTGAGGGCGCGGAGGTGGTCGCCACCGACCTTCCGTCGGACGCGCTGACCGCCGTCGCCGCGCCCGGCGTGCGGGTCGAGCCGCTGGACGTCGCCGACGGGGCGGCAGTGGAAGCGCTGTTCGATCGGATCGAGGCTGAGCTGGGCCCCATCGACCTAGTGGCCAGCGTCGCCGGCGTGCTGTCGACGACCCTCGTCGCCGACACCCCCGACGAGGAATGGCGGCGCGTGTTCGCCGTCAACGCCGATGGCGTCTTTCACCTGGGCCGGGCGGCCGCGCGGCGGATGGGGCCGCGCGGGCGGGGTAGCTTCGTCACCGTCAGCTCAAATGCCGCTGGCGTTCCACGCCATGCGATGGCCGCCTATGCCGCATCCAAGGCGGCGGCGACCATGTTCACCCGCTGCCTGGGACTGGAACTCGGGCCCAAGGGCGTCCGCTGCAACATCGTCGCGCCGGGCTCGACCCTGACACCGTTGCAGACCGGCATGTGGGCCGACGGCGACGGCGCCGGTCGGGTGATCGCCGGCGCACCGGAGGTGTTCAAGGCCGGCATCCCGTTGGGCAAGCTGGCCCAGCCGGAGGACATCGCCGAGGCGGTGGTTTTCCTGCTGTCCGACCGGGCCGGCCACATCACCATGACCGACCTCTATGTCGATGGCGGGGCGACGCTGAGAGCTTAGCCCCGCGCCGGGCTCAGCGCGCCGTCAGCTTCACGATCTGGCCGTTCGCGCCGTCCTTGAGCAGGTAGATCGCGCCGTCAGGACCCTGGCGGATGTCGCGCCAGTTGACCGGTTCCCCCGGAATTTCCAGCCGCTCTTCGCCGGTGACGCGTTCGCCTTTCCAGGTCAGCCGCGTGACCGCGCCGCCCGGCTGGCCCTGCGGCCGCTTGCCAGAGATGAACATGCTGCCGCGCCATGCTGGGAACTGCGAGCCGGTGTAGAAGATCATCCCGGAAGGCGCGATCGTCGGATCCCAGTAATACAGCGGCTGCTCCATACCCGGGCGCTGTGTCTCGCCGCCGGTGATCGGCGTTCTGGCCGGGCCGTAATTGACGCCATAGCTGATTGTCGGCCAGCCGTAGTCCTTGCCCTTGCGCAGGATGTTGACCTCGTCGCCGGCCTGGGGCCCGAACTCGACCGCCCACAACTCACCGGTCTGCGGGTGCAGGGCTGCGGCCTGGACATTGCGGTTGCCGTAGCTCCAGATCTCCGGGCGCGCGCCTGGGCGGCCGACGAACGGGTTGTCCTTCGGAACGGAACCGTCGGCGTTGATCCTGACGACCTTGCCGAGCAGGCTGGCGAGGTCCTGCGCCTGGCGCTGGCCGGCCGGGATCGACCGCTCGCCCTGGCCGACGAAAAGCTTGCCGTCGCGCGCGAAAACCAGCCGGCCGCCGAAGTGCAGGGGCGAGGCCAGCGACGGCGCCTGCCGATAGATCACCGTCACCCCATCGAGCCGCGGCGTCGGTCCATCGACCAGCTTGCCGCGCGCGACCGCCGTGTTGTTGGTCCCGTCGGCCTGCGGCTCGGCATAGCTCAGATAGACGAGGCGGTTCTTCGCGAACGCCGGGTCGAGCGCCACTTCCAACAGGCCGCCCTGGCCCTGCGAAAACACCGCCGGGACGTTGCCCACCGGCGTCGGAGACAGGGCCCCGTCCTTGCCGACGACGCGCAGCTTGCCTTCGCTGCGCTCGGTCACCAGCATCCGGCCGTCGGGCAGGAACGCCAGCGACCAGGGGAACTTCAGTCCCTCGGTGACTACCTCGAGACGGAATGCGACGCCGAGCCTCTCCTCCGGCGCGCGGGTCTGTCCTTCGAACGCCGGCTTGTAGGCCGTGGTCGGCGGGCGGGTCTCGACCGGGGCGGCCTGGCTGGCCGCAGCGAGCGAGGCGGCCGCGAGGCCGAGCGTCAGAAGCGATGGTAGTCGGGGCATCCGGGAAGGTCTCCTTATTGCGCCGGCCTGGCGGGTCGGGGCGGATCGGGCGGCGCGGCGGGATCGCGCTGACCGATGCCGACGATTTCGCCGCTGGCCAGCACGTGCCCCTCCATCGCCTTCGTCAGCGTCTCGTAGCTTTCGCCGGCGTTATCCGGCAGGCGGGTGTCGAGGGCGAAGACCGCGAAGTGGTAGTTGTTGCGTCGACCGGGCGGCGTGCGGGGTCCGGTGTAGGGCTGGGCAGGGCCCTTGTAGTTCACGCCGTAGCTCGAGCCCGCGGGCTTGGCGTCGGGGGCCATGCCCGCCGGCAGTCTGGTTGTGGAGCGGGGCAGGTTGAACATCGACCAGTGGACAAGCGCCGCCCCGTTCCGGTTGTAGGTGCTGTCCTGCATGATGATGGCGTAGGACTGCGTGCCCCGCGGACCGGCCGTCCACTTGAGACCGGGGAACACATTCCCGCGGTACTGAGTGTTCTCGTAGGGGATGTCGGCGCCGTTCTGGAAGGCGGGCGTCGTCACGGTCAGCTTCACGGGCGCGGGAAGAAGCTCAACAGCCGTCTTGCCGGGCGGGCGCGGCGCCTCCGCGGCCGGCTGAGCGTAGGCGACGACGCCGGGCATCAACGCGGCGCCGCCGGCCAGGAACACGGTGGTGTACTTCATGTCCATCCTCCGTCACGTTATGAATATCGGCTTCATAACGATATCCCCGACCTTGCGCATCAGGGTGGAGCGTCGGGAAAGATGCAAGCCGGAAGTGGCGATGCGCATCTCTTGGCGTCTCGCTCGGGCTAGCCGACTGACCGCCACGTTCCTCTGTCCGGCCACGACCCGTGAATTGGCCGATCCGGCAACCAGTATTCGTGCTCGCAAGCCGTGCGATTGCGTGAGTGTTCACGTGCCGGGAAGAATATACACCTTCGCCATCAATAATTCGTGGGGACGCGCCGTAACAGGAATCTTGACTGAACGCCGAAGGACGGGCCTAAGGCCAGCTTGCGAGGACTCGCACGCGGGGCACTCGCTCGGGGCGGGGCCGTGATCGCGTAGCCAGGCCTCCAGGCGGTGGAGGAAGCGTGTCCAAGACGGGACGACAGCCGACGACCCTCGTGCCCGAGGCGGATCGTGGTCTGGCTTCCCGCGCGCTGCGGGGCGCGAACGGCGACGGCCCGGTGCGTCGCGACCGCGCCTTCGCTCTTCGGCTGCAAAAGGCCTGCGACGACAATCCCCATGTGCCTGGCTACAACCGTGGCCGCCAGGCGTGGGTCCGTAGCCAACTCGTCGAGCGGTTCGGGATGAACGTCAGCAACGAGACGGTCAGCAAGTGGTTTACCGGCGTGGCGCGCCCGCGGCCGGAGAAGATCACCATCATCGCCCAGCTCCTCGAGGTCGACGAAGCGTGGCTGGTTCTAGGCGTCGCCAACGAGGTCGAGCCCCGCGAGGGCCGGATCCGCAATGCCCTGGCCGACGGTGCGGTCAACATTGTCGCTGGGTTCATCCAGATGTGCGGCGGCCACCCGACGTTCCCAGAGACCGACGACCCTCGTGCGCGAGGCGGTGCGCCGGTCGATCTCTATGCGATCATCAAGGGCGCCCGCTATCCGATCCACGTCGTGGTCGCGCAGGCGGCCGATGGCGCATTCCGCTGCAACGTCCCGTACGAGCACGAGGAGCGGGTGGTGCTGGCGGTGATTCAGCGCGAGGCGCTGCTGTGTGAGTTCCTCGAACTCACGGGTGACTTGATCGAGGCTCATGGCGTGCGTCGCAGCGGCTCCATCGAGGTCACGCTGACGCCTACGGCGCGCGGCTACGAGACCGACGGTGCAGTCTGGCCTCGGATCAGGACGTTCGCTGACGGGCTCTAGGCGGCGATTTCGCCGCCGGCGGGTTGTCTCGCGCAGCAGCTTCGTGGCAAGCCACCCCTACGCGGCCCGGTAGCTCAGCCGGATAGAGCAGGGCTTTCCTAAAGCCAAGGTCGGGGGTTCGAGTCCCTCCCGGGCCGCCACCTTGACGCCGCTCCCCCTTGGCGCGGGGCGCGGGCTGAACTAGGCGTTGTCCGTCAAAACGGGCGACGAACGCCCGGGGGCGGGCGCGAGGGCGCCGAACGGGGGAGACGGCGTGCGGTATCTGAAGGTCCTCTACATCCAGGTGCTGATCGCCGTCGTGCTGGGCATGACCGTCGGCGCCTTGTGGCCCGAGACCGGCGCCTCGCTCAAGCCGCTGGGTGACGCTTTCATCAAGCTGATCAAGATGGCGGTGGCGCCAGTCATCTTCTGCACGGTCGCGGCAGGCATCGCCCGCATGGGCGACATGAAGGCGTTCGGCCGGTTAGGCGCCAAGACGCTGCTGTACTTCGAGGTGGTCTCGACCTTCGCCCTGCTCGTCGGCCTGATCGTCGGTCGGGTCGTGCAGCCCGGGGCCGGATTCAACGTCGATCCCGCGACCCTCGACGCGTCCATCGCCGCCGGCTATGCGGAGAAGGCGGCCCATGGCGAAAGCCTGGTCGACTATCTGCTGCACCTGATCCCCGACACCTTCGTCGGCGCCTTCGCGGGCGGCAACCTTCTGCAGGTGCTGGTCATCGCCATCCTGACCGGCTTCGCCTGTAATCGCATGGGCGGGTTCGGCGACAAGGTGGCCGAGAGCCTGGAAGAAATCTCGAAGCTGTTCTTCGGGATCATCGGGGTGATCGTGAAGCTGGCCCCGATCGGCGCGTTCGGCGCCATGGCCTTCACCATCGGCCGATATGGCCTCGACGCCCTCGTGAACCTGCTGTCGCTGATCGCCACCTTTTACGCGACGAGCGTCATCTTCGTGTTGGTGGTGCTGGGTGCCATCGCCGCCCTGGCCGGGTTCTCGATCCTGAAGTTCATCCGCTACATCCGCGAAGAACTGCTGATCGTGCTCGGCACCTCGTCGTCGGAATCGGTGCTGCCGCAGATGATGCTGAAGCTCCAGCGGCTGGGCGCCGGCAAGGGCACAGTCGGCCTGGTGATCCCGACCGGCTACAGCTTCAACCTCGACGGCACCAACATCTATATGACCCTGGCGACCCTGTTCCTCGCCCAGGCGACGAACACGCCGCTGACGCTGACACAGGAACTGACCCTGCTGGGGGTCGCCATGCTGACCTCGAAGGGCGCGAGCGGGGTGACGGGGGCGGGCTTCATCACCCTGGCCGCCACCCTGGCGGTGATCCCGGACTTGCCGATCGCCGCCCTGGCGTTGCTGGTCGGTGTCGACCGATTCATGAGCGAGTGCCGGGCGCTGACCAATCTCGTCGGCAATGGCGTCGCCACCCTGGTCATCGCGCGCTGGGAAGGCGATCTCGACCGGGAGAAGCTGCGGCGCGAACTCGATAAAGGACCTGGCGCCGAGCCGGCGCCGGTGCTGGCCAACGCCGAAGAGGACTGAGGGCCCGCGGGAACGCTTCGGTCCGGCCAAGCTTTAGCTAGAGCATAAACGCCGGACCGGAGAGCCCAATGTCGATCATCGTCTTCGCAATCATTGTCCTGGTCGTCGCCGCGCTCATCGCGTGGGCCGTCCAGAAGCTGCCGCTGCCTTCGCCGTTCAACCAGATCATCCAGGCTCTGATCCTGATCGTCGCCGCGGTGATCATCGCCCAGCGCGCCGGATTGTTCTGAGGCCGCCCCAACGCAAAACGCCCGCCGGTCTCCCGGCGGGCGTCTTTGTCTCTGGCGTGGCGTGGACGCTTAGGCGGCGACGGCCTTGATCAGCGACTTGTTGAGGATGCCGATGGCCGCCTCCCGGTCGATCCTCTCAATGGCCGCGACTTCCCGGGCCATGCGGTCGAGGGCGCTCTCATAGAGCTGGCGCTCGGAATAGGACTGCTCGGGCTGGTTCTCGGCGCGGTGGAGGTCGCGAACGACCTCAGCGATCGAGATCAGGTCGCCGGAGTTGATCTTGGCTTCGTATTCCTGCGCCCGGCGCGACCACATGGTGCGCTTAACCCGGGCGCGGCCCTTCAGGGTAGTCAGGGCCTGGGAGACGACGTTGGTCTCGGCCAGCGGGCGCAGACCGGCTGTCTTCGCCTTGGCGGTAGGCACCCGCAGGGTCATCTTCTCGTGGTCGAAGGTGATGACATAGACCTCGAGCTTCAGGCCGGCGACTTCCTGGGTTTCGATCCCCTGCACCTGACCCACGCCGTGGGCCGGGTAGACGACGTGATCGCCAACCGAGAAATCATGACCGCTCTTGCTCATCGCAAATCCTCTTTCGAAACTGTTCGGCCCACCAAGGCCGGCCGCCGACCACTCAAGCGACGACGCCACCCCAGCCGCTAGAAGTGCGGCGGCGACATCGATTGACGGTTAAGTGGACCTCTTAAGACACCCTTCGCCTTCGCCGCGCCGCGAAGGCGCGAGGCTGTTCAGCAAGACGGGCAAGCGCAGGGGCTTATCGCCACGTCCATTATGACGATAGCATAAAATTCAGCCGAAAGAAAGGCTTGGGCCGGCGCAGCTTCCGCGGCCCAGACTGGGCGCTTGGTGAGGCTTAGGAGCCGCGGCCGGGCTTCTCGGAGAAATACTTCTCGAACTTGCCGGTCTCGCGCTCGTATTCCTCTTTGTCCGCCGGCGGCTCGCCCTTCACCGTGATGTTGGGCCACACCCGCGAATACTCGGAGTTGATCCGCAGCCACTTGCCGTCGGGGTCGTCCTCGGTGTCCGGCTTGATCGCGTCGACCGGGCACTCGGGCTCGCAGACGCCGCAGTCGATGCACTCGTCCGGATTGATCGCGAGGAAGTTCTCGCCCTCGTAGAAGCAGTCGACGGGGCAGACCTCCACGCAATCCATGAACTTACATTTGATGCAGGGATCGGTGACGATGTAGGTCATCGGTAGAAATGAGGGCTCCGGCCCGACGCTAAGGGCGGCGGGGTTTTCGGGGCAGGGGGGCGCAAAGTCAATGCCGCCGCCGTGCGAGGATTTCTGCAAGCCCGCTTAGAGCGCCCTAGCCGAAGGTCTCACTGACCGGCCGGCGTCCTTGCGGCGGGCCGAACAGGTTATCATGCGGCTGGCCGGGGATCGCGCCCATAACGACGATGGCGAGGATCGACGCCGCCGCCGAAACCAGAAGAACCGCGTCTTCGCCCAGACCCACGGCCGGAACGATGAGGGCGAACTGCACGGCGACCACGGCCAATGCCCACCAGCCGGTCCGGCCGAGATCGTGGAACCGCCGGGCCCACAACGCCACGAGAAACCCCAAGGCGCCCGCCTGGCCGAAATCAAGGCCGAGGATCGCCATAAGGGCGCCGAATGCGAAGAACGCGCCGATATAGAGCCAGTACTCCTTGCGACCGGATCGCCCGGCCAGCCAGTTGAACGGCTTGAAGCCGCCGGTCGCGCGTTGCAGACGGTCGGTCATGGCTTTCCCCCCAGCAGTAAGGGGAACGTATTAGGAACTTTCGTCTTCGTCGAGCGCCGAATAGAGCGTGCGGGCCTCCGCGGGCGGGCCGCGGCGCTCGCCCATGGCTTCGACCTGGACTGCCGTCAGACGGCCGCCGACGGCGAAGACCAGATGGTCGCCGACCTTCACGGTGCGGGAGGGCTTGTCGAGACGGCTTTCCTGGCCGCCGCGGTGCAGACGGACCCGGCCTTCCTCGACGAACCTGGCCGACAGGGACCGGGTCTTGAAGAAGCGGGCGCGCCAGAGCCAGACGTCGGCGCGGCAGCCGTCGTCGCTCATGCGCGGGCCTGCTTGGGTTTGCGACGGCGAGGGCGGCGAGCGGGCGCCGGCTGGGTCTTCAGGGCGGCCAGCGCGGCGAACGGCGATTGCGGGACGACCGGCTCGGGGGGCGGGCCGCGTTCGCCGCGGCGGCGCCAGGCGAGCGGCTCGCCGGCCTTCGGGCGGTTGACCGGGGCGTAGCCGAGGCCGCGCAGGATCTCGCGGGCTTCGGCCTCGGTCCAGCCGAGCTCGTCGCGGGCGGCGTCGGTGAGCACGGCGCCGCCGGCGAGTTTCGGGCCCTCGCGGAGCAGTTC
The DNA here is from genome assembly GCF_044236515.1 of Phenylobacterium sp. GTDB lineage: Bacteria > Pseudomonadota > Alphaproteobacteria > Caulobacterales > Caulobacteraceae > Phenylobacterium. The sequence goes on along the minus strand of NZ_JBIIGK010000020.1, from coordinate 6,184 downwards.
GTCGAGGCGTTCGAGGTGTTCGTGATGCACGCAGAGGCCGCCGACGGCGCGCAGGCCATAGGCGGAGAGGGTGCGGGGCCCAGGCAGCGGTTGAGGGAGGCGGCAGAGGCCTTCGGCGGACGGGGCCCAGTCCGGGGTATCGCGGGCCGCGTAGACCTGGGCCAGGGCGCGGGCCTCGGGTTTCAGGAGGGCGGGGATCCAGATCGAGAAGGCGCCGAGGCGGACGCCGAGACCGCGCAGGGCCCGCCGTTCGACCTGGCTGAGGGCGCGGGCTTCCTGCTTGACCAGGCTGCGGTCGAGGAGGCCGCCGTTCTCGACGAGGCGGTAGGCGATGCCGCGGGCCAGGCCCTTGAGCTTGCCGTCGGCGATGGCGGCCTCGAGGCGGCGCAGGACGCCCATCCGGCGAGCGGCCTCGCTGGCGGCGAAGGCCTCGAGCCGGCGGGCGGCGCGTTGGCGGGCGGGGTCGGGGCCGAGCTCGCCGTGGAGGCGGACGCGGGGGCTGAAGGGCTGGCCGCCGCGAATGACGCCGGCCGCCTCGCCGCGCCAGAGGATCACGCCGTCCGGCGTGATCTGGAAGGCCTCGTCCGGCTCGCCGGCCAGGCGGCCGAGGCGGCGGGCGAGTTCCGGGCCGACCGCGTGCAGGGCGGCCTGGCGCAGGGCCTTTTCCTCAAGGACGCTGGCGCCCTGGGCGGCTTCAAAGGTGACGCCCGTCAACTTTCCGACGACATAACCCTCGACGGTCACAGCGCCGTCGTCGGCGACGCCGGCCATCATCTCCTCGCGGACCCGCAGGCCGCGCATGAGCGCGCTGGTCCGCCGATCGACGAAGCGGGCCATCAGCTTCTCGTGGAGGGTGTCGGAGAGCCGGTCCTCGAGCGCCCGGGTCTGGCCCTGCCAGTTCGCGGGGTCGGCCAGCCAGTCGGGGCGGTTGGCGACGTAGGCGAGGGTGCGGACGCTGGCGAGGCGGGCGGCGAGGGCGTCGATCTCGCCGTCGGTGCGGTCGAGGTGGCCGTACTGCCGGGCGATCCAGTCGTCGGACATCCGGCCGCGGCGGCCGGTCAACTGCAGGAAGAAGTCCTTGACCAGGGCGACGTGGTCGTCGGTGGCGACCTTGCGGAAGTCGGGAGTCTGGCAGACGTCCCACAGCCGCATGACCGTCCCGCGGCCCTTGGCGCGACCGGCGACGTCGGGGTCGGCGGCCAGCTGGCGCAGCACCTTCTCGTCGAGCGCCTCGGCGGCCAGCTTGAGCCCTTCGCGCTCAGGGGGGCGAGCCAGGGCGCCCATCAGCGCGCCGACGCTGTCGAAGTCGAGGCGGTGGTTGCGCCACTCGGCCCCCGTCACGGGCTCGAACTCGTGGTTCTGGATCGCCTCGACGAGGTCGGTGTCCATCTCGTCGGCCTCGCCGGTGACGCCAAATGTCCCGTCGCGCATGTAGCGGCCGGCGCGGCCGGCGATCTGGCCGATCTCCTGCGGGTGGAGGTAGCGGGTGCGGCGGCCGTCGAACTTGCGCAACCCGGCGAAGGCGACGTGATCGACGTCCATGTTGAGGCCCATGCCGATGGCGTCGGTGGCGACCAGGAAATCGACCTCGCCCGACTGATAGAGCGCCACCTGGGCGTTGCGGGTGCGGGGGCTGAGCGAGCCCATGACGACGGCGGCGCCGCCGCGCTGGCGGCGGATCAGCTCGGCGATGGCGTAGACCTGGTCGGCGCTGAAGGCGACGACGGCGGTGCGCCGCGGCAGGCGGGTTAGCTTCTTGGACCCGGCGTAGGTCAGGTTGGAGAACCGCTCGCGGCTGACGATCTCGGCGTGCGGCAGCATGCGGCGGACCAGCGGCGCCATGGTGGCGGCGCCGAGCAGCATGGTCTCGGCGGTGCCGCGGGCGTGAAGCAGGCGGTGGGTGAAGACGTGGCCGCGCTCGGGGTCGGCACAGAGCTGGATCTCGTCGACGGCCAGGAACTCGACCTCGCGGGACAGCGGCATCGCCTCAACGGTGCAGACGAAATACTGCGGCCGGGGCGGGACGATCTTCTCTTCGCCGGTGATCAGCGCCACCGCCCGCGCGCCGCGCAGCTTGACGATGCGGTCGTAGACCTCACGCGCCAGCAGGCGCAGCGGCAGGCCGATCATGCCGGAGGCGTGGCCCAGCATGCGTTCGACGGCGAGGTGGGTCTTGCCCGTGTTGGTCGGGCCCAGCACCGCCACAAGCCGCGACGGGGCCGCACCGGAGGGGCGGTCGCTCATGACCTGAAGGTGGGGTTCGCAAGGGAGTCGGGCAAGCGAGCCTCCTCTGCAAGCTGCACCTAAGAGGAAGCGCGCCGAGGGGCGTTCGTTCCCGCCGGATAACGGGGGTGTCCCAATGTCGCATCACATGTGAAACACGCGCGCCCATATTCCGCCCGGATGTTCCGCAACTTATTGGAGCGTCCCTCGACGGACCTGCGGCCACTCGGCGCCGCGACGAACGCATCCTGTGGGCCTGGAAGCCGGCATCCTGTCCGGCGCGGCGCACATCGCATCGAGAGAAAGGGCGGACATATATGCTGCGCACCCGCATGCGCGCCGCGGAGACGGCGAAGGAACGACTGGCTCAGGTGATGGCCTTTACCGCGCTGCTGGCCGGGACGGCGGCGCTGGCGAGCCCGGCGGCGCGCGAGGCGGGCCTGATCGGCGCCCGCGGGGCGGTGGCCGCGGCGGTCCAGGACCTGCGGTTCCAGGACGCCTGGCCAGTCGAGCCGCAGCAGCTGGTCTGGCAGGGCGACGACGTCGACGGCGACGGCGAGGCCGACTTCGCCAACCCGACGGGCGGCGCGCCGCGGGATCACGACGCCTACGGCTCGGGCGCGTACGGGGCCCGCCGCGACGGCGGCTCGCGTCGGCACGAGGGCGTCGACTTCACGGCCGAGGCGGGACAGAGCGTCGCCGCACCGATCTCCGGCTATGTGACGAAGATCGGCTACGCCTATGCCGGCGACCAGGACCTGCGCTTCGTGGAGATCACCAACCCCGCGCTCGGCTATGCAGCCCGGGTGTTCTACGTCGAGCCTGGCGTCGAGGTGGGCGAGACGGTGGCGGTCGGCCGGCCGATCGGCGAGGTGCGCAGCCTGCAGGACAAGTATCCGGGCGGCATGACCGACCACGTCCACCTGGAGGTCATGCAGAAGGGGCGGCGGATCGACGCCAACCAGGTCCTGACGGCGCGGTGGGAAAGCCCGGCGCGCGCGAAACAAGGATAAGAGGGCTTATGGAACGAGGCCGAAACGAAGCGTGATCGAATCGCTGACTCCCAGCAATTCGATCTTTGTTCCCTACAACCCATTGTATCCGAGTCGCTTTTCGCCACAACGCCACCTACAAGGCGCCGGTCCTGCGGATCATCCCATGTCGGCGGAAAGTCGTGGTCCGGCGGCTTGACGCGCCGCGGCGCCTTCCTCTATATCGCCCGCTTCCGCGCGGTCGGCTCTCGCCCGCAGCGCCCATTTCCCGTGCGAAGGTTATCTCGCTATGTCGCGTCGTTGCGAACTCACTGGCGTCGGTCCGATGATCGGCCACAACGTGAGCCACTCGAACATCAAGACCAAGCGCCGCTTCCTGCCGGCCCTGGCTCCGGTCACGCTTCAGTCGGAAGCGCTCGGCCAATCCTTCAAGCTGCGCGTTCGCAACGCGGCCCTGCGCACCCTGGACTTCAAGGGCGGCCTCGACGCCTTCCTGCTGAAGGCCAAGGACGCCGACCTGTCGGCCCGCGCGCTGAAGATCAAGCGCCAGGTCAAGGCCAAGCTCGCCGAGCAGACCGCGGCCTAAGCGCCAAGGTCCATCGGACACCGAAAAGGCCGCCCCTCGGGGCGGCCTTTTTGCTTTTGCGCGCTTTTCCTCTCCTCCTCTCCGCTACGCGGGGGGAGTAGGGACTACGGCCGCCAGTCGAAGGCGAGGAGCAGGGTGCGCTGGTCGGTGGGGGCGCCGTTGAAGGTTCCGAAGTTGTCGTCGGAGATCAGGTAGAATCGGATCGTGCCGCGCGGGCCCGGGACGGCGGCGACGCCCTCGAAGTTGTCGACGGTCATCGGACGAACGAGGGTCATGGCGTCGATCTCGCGGCCCTGGCGGTCGAGCAGCTTCAGCTTCACGCGGTTGCCGCCGACGACGGAGTAGCCGCGCAGGAGCGCCGCCGTCCGTCCGTCGGGCAGGATGTCGAGGCTGGTGAGCTCCAGGCCCTCCAGGTCGATCGTGAAGCCCGGGAGGCAGCCGGAAGACAGCCGGCAGAAGAAGGTCTGACCGGTCGCCTCAATGGCGGTGCGGTAGGCGTCCGGCCCGCCGGCGGGGTCGGCGGCGAGGCCCTCCATCGACTTGTTGTGGGTGTAGGCGATCTGCGGGGCGGGCGCGGCGACCGGCGGTCCGCCGGCGGCGGGGAAGCGCAGAATGCGGTCGTGCTGCTCGAAGCTGAGCAGCAAATCGCCGTTGGCGAGCTGGGCCACCCCCTCGGAATCGTACTCCCGCTGGCCGCCGACGTAGAGGTCGCGACCCTCGGCGTCGCGCATCGCCGTCAGCCGCGCGTCGGCGAGGCCCACGAGGCGGCCGGCTCCGTCCAGCACGACCCTGGCCCGCAGCAGGTCGGATTGGTCGCTGGCGGCGACCAGGGCGCCGTCCGGCGTCACCTTCAAGTCGGAAAGGCCGTGCAGGCGCGAGGTCTGGCGCGAGGTGAGATGGACCCCGCCGGCATAGGCGAAGCGGCCGATCCGCATGCGTTCCGGCTCGGTCGGATCGAGCGGCACGGGCGCGGCGTCGATGCCGATCCCGGGACCGGCCGGAACCGGCGCCAGCGGCAGTTCCGCCACCGGCGCGCAGGCGCTCAAGGACGCCGCCAGCCACAACCCGGCGGCGAACCTCACCCGCGGGCGCTCCGCACGTCCTGGAAGGTGGTGCGCCGCGGGGCCGGCGGCCGGCCGGGCGCGGGACCGTGGGTGTTGGGCGGCGGCGGCAGGAGGCCGGCCGTCCGCTGGGTCGCCCGACGCGGCTCCTCGTCGAACAGTTCGGCGAGCTTGTCGGTGATCGCCCCGGCCAGCTGCTCGACGTCGACGATGGTGACCGCCCGGCGGTAGTAGCGGGTGACGTCGTGGCCGATGCCGATGGCGATCAGCTGCACGGGGCTCTTGGCCTCGATCTCGCCGATCACCTCGCGCAGGTGCCGCTCCAGATAGTGGCCGGAGTTCACCGACAGGGTGGAATCGTCGACCGGCGCGCCGTCGGAGATGACCATCAGGATGCGCCGCTGCTCGGGCCGGCCGATCAGCCGCTTGTGGGCCCACATCAGCGCCTCGCCGTCGATGTTCTCCTTGAGCAGGCCCTCGCGCATCATCAGGCCGAGGTTGCGCCGGGCGCGGCGCCAGGGGGCGTCGGCGGCCTTGTAGATGATGTGGCGCAGGTCGTTCAGCCGGCCGGGCTGGGCGGGCTTGCCCGCCTTCAGCCACTCGTCGCGGCTCTGGCCGCCCTTCCAGGCGCGGGTGGTGAACCCCAGGATCTCGGTCTTCACGCCGCACCGCTCCAGCGTCCGCGCCAGGATGTCGGCGCACACCGCGGCGACCATGATCGGCCGGCCGCGCATCGAGCCGGAATTGTCGATCAGGATCGTGACGACCGTGTCACGGAACTCGGTGTCCTTCTCTTCCTTGAAGGAGAGGGGGGCCGTGGGGTCGATGATCACCCGCGTCAGGCGGGCGACGTCGAGCATTCCCTCTTCGAGATCGAAGCTCCAGGCGCGGTTCTGCTGGGCCTGCAGCTTGCGCTGCAGGCGGTTGGCCAGGCGGCTGACGACGTTCGACAGGCTGGCGAGCTGCTGGTCGAGGTAGGCGCGCAGCCGGGTCAGTTCCTCGGCGTCGCACAGGTCCTCGGCCTCGACGATCTCGTCGTGGGCGGTTGTGAAGACCTGATAGGGCGCGACCTTCGGATCGCCGGTGAAGTCCGGTCGCGACGGCTGGTCGCCCTCGCCGATCTCCGGCGGCTGGTCGGCGTCCTCGGCGTCCGGGTCGGCCTCCGCCTCGGTCAGTTCCTGCTGAGCGCTCTCGGCCTCCTGCTGGGTGGTGTCGCCCTGGTCGTCGGCGGTCTGCTGCGGCGACTGGCCCTCGCCCTCGGCCTCGTCGGGATCGTCCTCGCCCTGGCTCTCGCCCTCGTCGCCCTGATCCTCGTCGGGATC
>NZ_JBIIGK010000117.1:0-9476 GCF_044236515.1 Phenylobacterium sp. | reverse complement strand
GAGAACCTGACGCTCGCCGCCGCCCTGCGCTACGAGCACTTCTCCGACTTCGGCTCGACCACCAACTGGAAGCTCTCGGGCCGCTACGAGTTCAGCCCGGCCTTCGCCGTTCGCGGCGGCGTCAGCACCGGCTTCCGCGCCCCGACGCCCGGCCAGCTCTACAGCATGTCCGGCGGCACGACCTTCATCGGCGTCACCCCGCTCGACAGTCTGACCCTGCCCGGCGACCACCCGGCGGCGCTGGCCTTCGGCGGCAAGGCGCTGACGCCGGAGAAGTCGACCAACCTGTCGGCCGGCGTGGTCTTCACGCCCGGCGGCGGCTTCAACCTCACCGTCGACTACTACAACATCAAGGTCGAGGACCGGATCGGCCTGACGACGCCGATCAACGTCACCACCGCGGCGCAGCGCGAGATCCTGCGTCTCGCGGGGGTCACCAACTATGCGACCCTCGGACGCTTCGCCTTCTTCACCAACGGCTTCGAGACCCGCACCCAGGGCGTCGACATCACCGGCAGCCACCGGATGGAGACCGGCTACGGCTCGTTCAACACCATCCTGGCCGTCAACTACAACGCGACCAAGGTCCTGAGCCGGGCCGCTGGCGTCGTCGACGACATCCGCAAGAACAACCTCGAGGAGCTGCTGCCCAAGTGGCGTGCGACCCTGACGGAGAACTGGTCGATGGGCCGGTTCGGCGTCACCGCCCGCGGCTACTACTACGGCAGCTTCACCAGCTGGGTGCTGCCGGCTGACGGCGGCCCGCTCAAGATCGGCTCCGAGTTCGTGGCCGACCTGGAAGCCCGCTACGAGGCGACTGACAACATCACGGTCGCGCTGGGCGTCGAGAACCTGTTCGACAACAAGCCGGACCTGAACATCCGGGCCCGCAACGCCTATCCGCCGCAGCCGGCCGGGACCCCGGTCTCGAACTGGTTCGAGCCCACCCAGGCGACGGTTAGCGGCCAGCGCTACGTCGACTCCTCGCCGTTCGGCTACAACGGCGGCTTCTGGTACGTGCGCCTGAACGCCAAGTTCTAGGCCGAAGGCCCAGATCCAGGGCTGAGAGAAAAATTCGGCCCGGTCGCTTCGGCGGCCGGGCCTTTTTCTTCGCGGCGCTTAAGCCGTCTGGATCGGCGGCTGGAACAGGCCGGCGGGCGAGGCGGTGAAGATCTCCACGCCAGTCTCCGTCACCCCGACCGAATGCTCGCACTGGGCCGAGAGCGACTTGTCGCGGGTCACCGCCGTCCAACCGTCCGACAGCAGCTTCACGCCATATTTTCCGAGGTTCACCATTGGCTCGACAGTGAAGAACATGCCCGGCCGCAGCAGCTCGCCTGTGCCCGGCTGGCCGTAGTGCAGGATGTTCGGCGCGTCGTGGAACACCCGGCCGAGGCCATGGCCGCAGAAGTCCCGCACCACGGAACAGCGCTGGGCCTCGACATAGGCCTGGATCGCGTGGCCGATGTCCCCGGTCCGCGCGCCGGGCTTCACGGCGGCCAGGCCGAGCGCCAGGGACTCATAGGTCACGTCGACCAGCCGCTTGGCGCGCGGCGAGACGGCGCCGACGCCGTACATCCGGCTGGTGTCGCCATGCCAGCCGTCGACGATGACGGTGACGTCGATATTGACGATGTCGCCCTCGCGCAGCACCCGCTCGCCCGGAATACCGTGGCAGACGATGTGGTTGGGGCTGATGCAGGTCGTCTTGGTATAGCCGCGATAGCCCAGGCAGGCGGGGATCGCCTGGTGGTCCAGGATGAATTCGCGGGCCAGCTCGTCGAGCTTCTCGGTGACCACCCCGGGAACCACATGCGGAACCAGCATGTCCAGGCACTCGGCCGCCAGCCGGCCCGCTCGCCGCATGCCCGCGAAGTCCTCGGGCGTGTGGATCTTGATCTGGCCGGTGCGGTGGTCGGCGTCGAGGGTGTCGGTCATCCGCCCTATGTCGCAAGCCGGGCAGGCAGTTTCAACGTCACGTGGCCATAAGGCCTTCCGGGGCCGGGGCCGGGGCGGGCGTCGCCGGCTCGTCGGAGGCGTCGCGCAGCGAGCCGCAGTCCGGCGGCGAGGCCGGCGGTTCGACCCCGCCGAAGCCCATGCTCAGCGCCCGCCAGCCGCCGGTGTCGTCTTCGGGCTTGGGAATAGCCGCGCTGCGCACCGCGGCGCTGGCCAGGGCGTCGACCTCCAGATTGCCCGACGATTCGATGACGATCGCATCGGCGATCCGCAAGGGATCGACGCCCCAGCGCACGCACAAGCCGACGACGCCGACCGGCGGCGCCTCGGCGGGTGCGGCCGTGGCGGGCGCCGCGACGGCCGACCCGGCGATCATCAGGGCGAGGGTAAGAGCGCGGACGGGCTTGGTCATGTTGCGTGTCTCCAGCAGGCAAACACGCAAACCCGCTCAGCGATCCCGGATCACGGGCACGTGGCTGGCGGCCGCAGCGCCCACACCGCCAGCGCCGCCGCGCAGGCCAGGCTAAGCGCCGCGCCGGCCAGGAACGTCGCCTGCGGCCCAACCCCGTCCCAGAGCAGGCCGGCGACGAGGTTCCCCGCCGCCGCCACCAGGCCGGAGATCAGCGCGAACACCCCGAAGGCCGAGCCGCGCAAATGCGGCGGCGCAACGTCGGCGATCAGGGTGGTCAGCAGGCCGGCCGAAAAGCCCATGTGCAGGCCCCAAACGGCCACGCCGACCAAGTAGAGGGCGATCCCGTCGCTGAGGCCAAGAATCAGGTCGGCGCCGGCCAACATCACGAGGCTCAGCACGAGCATTCCCCGCCGCCCGACCCTGTCCGACAGCACCCCGACGGGGAAGGCGGCGAGGCCGAACACCAGGTGCAGGACGACGATGGCCAAAGGCGAGAAGGTCGCCGATATCCCCGCCTCGAGGCCCTTCAGCACCAGGAACGCCTCGCTGAACCGCGCCGCCCCGACCAGGGCCGCGATGCCGATCACGGCCCAGGTCGCCGCGTTCAGACCCACCGCGCCCTTCAGGTCCGGCGGCCGCTTGGCCGACGCGTCCGAGGCCGGCGGGTCGGCCGTGCCGATGGCCAGCAGGACCACGGCCGCGAACGCCGGGATCGCCGCCACCCAGAACACCTGCCGCACGTCGCCGGCGAACAGCGCCATCAGCCCGATGGCCAGCAGCGGTCCGACGAAGCCGCCCACCGTGTCCAGAGACTTGCGCAGGCCGAACGCGCGGCCGCGGATCTCGGCCGGCGTCACGGCCGCCATCAGCGCGTCGCGCGGCGCGGAGCGGATACCCTTGCCGACCCTATCCAGGCCCTTGGCCGCCACCACGCCGCCGACGCCGGTCGCGAGGGGGAAGATCAATTTGGAGACCGCCGCCAGCCCGTAGCCGACCACCGCAAGCCACTTCGGCCGCGCCGTCCGGTCGCTGACATAGCCGGCCAGGAACTTCACCGCCGTCGCCACGACGACGGCGAACCCCTCGACCGCCCCGATCAGCGTCGCCGACGCGCCCAGCGCCGCGACCATGAACACCGGCAGCAGCGTCTGGATGGTCTCCGACGAGACGTCCATCAGCAGACTCACGAAGCCGAGGACCCAGACCGTGCGGGGAATGGCGGTTTTGCTCATCCGGCCGCTATGGCGCAGCTTCGACGACGGTGTCTAGCCGAGGCGTCGGCCCAGCTTCACGCCGCCCACGTCGATGTCGCAGCCGTAGACCAGCACCTCGACGCCCTGCGCCTGCACCTCGGCCAGGGCGGCGGCGAACTTCGGATCGCAATCGGCCGCCGGCGCAAAGCGGTGGCAGTCGGTCCGCTGGACGACGAACAGGGCCACCGCCCGGTCGCCGGCCTCAGCCATCGCCGCCAACTCGCGCAGATGCCGCGTCGAACGCGCCGCCACGCAGTCCGGGAACTCCGCCAGCCCGGCCTCGCGCATCAGGTGGACATTCTTGATCTCCAGCCAGCATCGCGGCCGGTCCGGCGCCTCCAGCAGGAAATCCACCCGCGACGCCTCGCCGTACCGCACCTCGCGCCGATGGACAGCATAGCCCGCCACCTCCGGGATGGCGTCCGCCGCCAACGCCTCGGCGACGATGCGATTGGGGTGCAGGGTGTTGATGCCGACCAGGCCGCCATCGACCTCGACCAGTTCCAGGGTGTGGGCCAGCTTGCGTTTCGGATCGTCCGAGCGCGACAGCCAGCAGGCCAAGCCCGGCGCGTTAAGGCCCAGCATCGCACCGGGGTTCGGGCAGTGGGCGGTGATCGCCTCGCCGTCTTCGGTCACCACGTCGGCGAAGAAGCGCTTATATCGTTGGACGAGAGTCGCGCGGCGAAGGGGCGAGGGGAACTGCACGCCCCTCTCTAGCGCTCGGCGCGGCAGGCCTGGAAGGAGCGAATATGGCGGACGTCGACGATCGGGTGACCGCGGCGGTGCTGATCATCGGCGACGAGATCCTGTCCGGCAGGACCCAGGACACGAACCTGCGCGACATCGCCCGCTACCTGGGCGTGCTGGGGGTCGACCTTGCCGAAGCGCGCACCGTGCCGGACGTTCAGGACGAGATCGTGGAGGCGCTGAACGCCCTGCGGTCGCGCTACGACTATGTGATCACCACCGGCGGCATCGGGCCGACCCACGACGACATCACCGCCGACGCGGTGGCCGCCGCCTTCGGCCTCGAACTCTACGAGCACCCGGAGATCCTGGCCCTGATGGAGGCTCGCTGGGGCGTCGAGCTGAACGCCGCCCGGCGGCGCATGACCCGGGTGCCGGTCGGCGCCGACCTCGTGAAGAACCCGGTCCAGGGGCCGCCCGGCTTCACCATCGGCAACGTCTTCGTCCTGGCCGGCGTGCCGGCGATCATGCGCGGCATGCTGGAGGACGTCGGCCCGCGGCTGCGCGGCGGCCGGCCGACCATCGCCCGGACGGTGCGGGTCGAGCAGTCGGGCGAGGGGACCATCGCCGCACCGCTGGAAGCCGTCGCCAAGGCCCATCCGCAGATGTCGCTTGGCAGTTATCCGTTCTTCGGCCCTGACGGTTTCGGCTCCAATCTCGTCCTGCGCGGCCGCGACGCTGAAGAAGTCGCCGCCACCGTCGCCGAACTGATCGCCGCCCTGCGCGAGGCCGGCGTCACCCACATCGTCGAGATCGATCCGGCGGCCTGAGCCGCCTCGCGCATCGGGCGGGGCTGTGGCATCAACGCGGCGATGCGGACGTGGCGAAACTGGTAGACGCAGCAGACTTAAAATCTGCAGCCCGAAAGGGAGTGCGGGTTCGACCCCCGCCGTCCGCACCAATCCTCCCGAAATCGTGCCGCCCGCCTTGCAAGTCTGTCGGCAGAAATAATAGGCTGCACGTACTAACCAAGGGAGGTTGGACGTGATCCAGCAAGCCGAGGCGCGCACCCAGCCCCAGACCACCGGGCCACAGAACACCTGGCCGCAAAACGCCTGGTACGTCGCCTGCACCTCGGCGGAGTTGGCGGTGGGCGAGGGCGCCAAGCCGCTGGGCCGCCAGATCTGCGGCGAACGAGTCGTCTTCTACCGCGACGGCGAGGGCCGGGTGGCGGCGCTTGAGGACTTCTGCCCGCACCGCGGCGCGCCGCTGTCGCTCGGCTTCGTGCGCGACGGCCATCTGGTCTGCGGCTACCACGGCCTGGTCATGGGCTGCGAGGGCCGCACGGTCTCGATGCCCGAACAGCGGGTCGACCGCTTCCCGACGATCCGCCGCTTTCCGACGATCGAGCGCTACGGCTTCGTCTGGATCTGGCCGGGCGATCCCGAGCGCGCCGACCCCGCCAAGCTGCACCACCTGCCCTGGGCCGAGAGCCCGGACTGGGCCTATGGCGGCGGGCTCTATCACATCCAGTGCGACTACCGGCTGATGGTCGATAACCTGATGGACCTGACGCACGAGACCTACGTCCACGCCGGCAGCATCGGGCAGAAGGAGATCGACGAGGCCCCGGTCGAGACCCTCGTCGAGGGCGAGGAGGTGATCACCCGTCGGTTCATGGAGGGCGTCTCCGCGCCGCCATTCTGGCGCATGGGCCTGCGCGGCGCCGGCCTGCCGGAGGACTCCGTGGTCGACCGCTGGCAGATCTGCCGCTTCAACCTGCCCAGCCACGTGATGATCGAGGTCGGCGTGGCCCTGACCGGCCAGGGCGGCTACGCGGCCGACCGTTCCGTCAAGGCGTCGAGCATCGTCGTCGACTTCATCACCCCGGAGACCGAGACCTCGCATTGGTACTTCTGGGGCATGGCCCGCAACTTCGCCGCCGACGACGCGGCCCTGACCGACACCATCCGCGAAGGGCAGGGGAAGATCTTCTCCGAGGACCTGGAGATGCTGGAGCGCCAGCAGCAGAACCTGCTGCGCCATCCCGACCGCCGCCTGCTGAAACTCAACATCGACGCCGGCGGCGTCCGCTCCCGCATGCTGATCGACAAGGCGATTCGCGAGGAGCAGGGGGCCTGACCTTTCGGGGTCATGGCCGGGGTGTGAACCCCTAGTCCGTGAACACCACCGTCTTCCTGCCGTTCGGCAGCACGCGGTCCTCCAGCGTCCAGCGCACCGCCCGGGCCAGCACCCGGCGCTCGATGTCGCGGCCCTTGCGGATCAGGTCGCGCGGCTGGTCGCGGTGGCTGATCCGCTCCACGTCCTGCTCGATGATCGGCCCCTCGTCGAGGTCGCCGGTGACGAAGTGCGCCGTCGCCCCGATCAGCTTCACCCCGCGGGTGTGCGCCTGGTGATAAGGCCGCGCCCCCTTGAAGCCGGGCAGGAACGAGTGGTGGATGTTGATGCAACGGCCTTCCAGCTTCTGCGCCAGCTCGTCCGACAACACCTGCATGTAGCGGGCGAGGATGACGAGGTCGGTCCTCGTCTCCTCGATCAGGGCGAAGAGCTGAGCTTCCTGCTGCGCCTTGGTCTCCGGCGTCACAGGCAGGTGGTGGAAGGGAATGCCCTTCAGGTCGGTGTGCGGGAAGGTGCTGGCCGGGTGGTTCGAGACCACCGCCGAGATGTCCATCTTCAGCTCGCCCTGGCGCCAGCGCCAGATCAGGTCGGCCAGGCAGTGATCGGTCTGCGAGGCGAGGATCATCACCCGCCGCTTCTGGTTCCTGTCGCGCAGGGTCCAGTCCATCGACAGGGCGCCCGCCAACTCGGCGAAGGCGTCGCGCAGCGCGTCCGGACTGTCGCCTTCTCCGAGGTCGAAGACCACGCGCATGAAGAAGCGGCCAGTCTCGGCGTCGTCGAACTGCTGGGCGTCCAGGATGTTGGCCCCCCGCTCGTAGAGCAGTGCGGCGACGCGGGCGACGATCCCGGTACGGTCCGGGCAGGAAAGCGTGAGGATCATTGGTCTTCCGTCAGCCGGACGATGTGGGCGAGCGCCAGCTCGTACCCATGCACGCCCAGGCCGGTGATCATTCCCTTGGTGGCGGCCGTCAGCAGCGAGTCGGCTCGCCAGTCCTCGTCCCGCCGGTGGATGTTGGAGATGTGGACCTCGATCACCGGGCACTCGCAGGTCTTGAGCGCGTCGAGGATCGCCACCGAGTGGTAGGAGAAGCCTGCCCCGTTGATGATCAGGCCGGCCGACTTGCGGCCCTCCTGGATCCAGTCCACCAGCTCGTGCTCGGCGTTCGACTGCCGGAACACCAGCTCCAGCCCCGCGCGCTCGGCGATCCGGCGGCAACGCGCCTCGACGTCGGCCAGGGTGTCGCGGCCATAGATCTCCGGCTCGCGCTGGCCCAGCAGGTTCAGGTTCGGGCCGTTCAGGATGTAGACGGTCGCCGCCATGGTCGGGTCCCCCTCCAGGTGACGGTGCCATACCCGATCCGCCGCAGGGATGTCATCCTGCGCGACACAAACGGATTCGGCGCTCAATCGTTAAGGTTGGAGAGCCTGCACCCGAGGGAACCATGCCGACGCTCGACTATACCTATATCAGCGCCCTGGCCTACGACTGGGGCCCGGCCGTGCTCGCCGCCGTGGCGATCCTGGTGGTCGCCCACTTCGTGGCCAAGGCGGTGCAGTGGGGCCTGGCCCGCGCCGTCGACCGGCTGCCGGGGATGAAGCGCCACAACGAGGGGGTCGGCCCGAAGCAGACCATCGGCTACCAGCTCGGCCAGCTCGGCTACTGGCTGGTGCTGCTGATCGGCGTCGTGGGAGCCCTGTCGGCGCTCGGCCTGACCGAGATCGTCACGCCGCTGAACGGCCTGCTGGTCGAGGTGATGGCCTTCCTGCCGAACCTGATCGGCGCGGTGGTGATCTTCTTCGTCGGCCTGGTGGTCGCCACCCTGGCGCGGCGGGTGGTGGAAGCGGCGCTGAACGTCGCCCACGTCGACGGCTGGCTGGAGCGGGCGGGTCTCGCCCGCCTGACCGGCGCCTCGGGCCTGGCGCGCACCTTCGGCACCCTGGTCTTCGTCCTGATCATCATCCCGGTGACCATCGCCGCCCTCCAGCAGCTCGGTGTCAGCGCCATCTCCGAGCCGGCGGTGGCGGTGCTCTCCACCGTCCTCGACGCCCTGCCGCGGCTGATCGCGGCGGCCATCGTCCTGGCCATCGCCTATCTGATCGGCCGCTGGGTGGCCGGTCTGATCGAACAGCTCCTGCCCTCGCTGGGCTTCGACCGCAGCCTCCAGGCGCTGGGCGTCGGCGGCCCGTCGGCGACCGATCCGGCCCAGACGCCGGAGGCCCCGCCGGCCGGCGGCATCACCCCGTCGGTGGTCGTCGCCCGCCTCGCCCTGGTGGCGATCATGCTGTTCTCGGCGGTCGAGGCCGCCCGCCTGCTCGCCTTCGCCGCCATCGCGGTCATGCTGACCGAGGTGCTCGAGCTCGCCGGCCACGTGCTGTTCGGCGGGGTGATCATCACCATCGGCGTGCTGATCGGCAATTTCCTCGCCGACCTCATCGACCGCTCGACCGACGGCGCCGACAGCTTCGCCTCGACCATCGTGCGCTGGGCGACCATCGCCCTCGCCACCGCCATGGGCCTCCAGTTCATGGGCATCGCCAACGAGATCGTCATCCTCGCCTTTGGCCTGGTGCTGGGCTCGGCGGCGGTGGCCGCGGCCCTGGCCTTCGGCATCGGCGGCCGCGACGCCGCCGGCCGCCTGCTGGAGCGCTGGACCAGGCAGGTCGAGAACCGCCCAAAGCCCCCGGTCCGCCGCACCCACGTTCGCCCGCCGCCCCGCACGCCGAAGCTCTAGGGTCCTCTTTCCCCGGCTCGCTTTGCGGGGGGACGAGGAGGTGGGCGACACAACCCGCTAAAAAACCTCCACAATTCGCAGCGACGCGGGCTTGACCTCAGAAAACCTCAACCCGCGTTTATCAAATCCCACTTATCAGATAGAATTTAGCGGTCTAATCGGCTCCTCGTTCAAGACCCACAAAGGGAACCGGGGATGACCACCTACTCGCGCCGCGTCGCTGTCCACACCGCTCTTCTGGCGACGCTGCTCTGCGGGGCCGCGACGGCCGCGCTCGCCCAGCCGGCTCAGAACGCT
>NZ_JBIIGK010000019.1:0-30871 GCF_044236515.1 Phenylobacterium sp. | reverse complement strand
AGACCCTGGTCTATGCGCCGAAGATCGTGGCGATCTTCGTGTCGCTGCTGGTCTTCCTGCCGCTGATGGGCGCGCTGATGAACGGCTTCATGCGCAACATCGCCGCTCGCATCTCGGCCATGTAGCGAACGGGCATCGGCCCGCTATGGAATCCTACGCCACCGCTCAGCAGGTCTACGCCGCCGGCCTCCTGTTCGCGCGGCTGGCCGCCATCGTCATGTTGATCCCCGGCATCGGCGAGGCCTTCATCCCGGCGCGCATCCGCATGGCCCTCGCCTTCGCCATGGCCCTGGCCCTGTTCCCGGTTCTGGCCCCGGCCGTGCCGCAGATCCCGCTGGCGGTCAGCGGCGTCGCCGGCGCGGTGATCAAGGAGGTGCTGGTCGGCCTGCTGATCGGCGGCATCCTGCGGCTGTTCATGTCGTCGCTGGCGGCGGCCGGGGAAATCGTCTCTATCCAGACGACCCTGGCCTTCTCCCAGACGGCCAACCCGGCCCAGGCCCAGCCGTCGACGACGCTGGGCACCTTCCTCGGCCTGATCGGCATCGTGCTGGTGATGTCGACCGGCCTGCACCACCTGTTCATCAGCGCCATCGTCCGCTCCTACGAGGTCTTCCCCTTCCACCGCGCGGTGATGGTGGACGACGCCGCCCAGCTCGCCGTGCAGACGGTGGGTAACTCCTTCGCGCTGGGGCTGCAGCTTGCGGCGCCGGTGGTGGTCTTCTCGCTGATCTTCAACATCGCCGTCGGCATGGTCGGCCGGGTGATGCCGCAGTTTCAGGTCTTCTTCGTCGCGACGCCGCTGATGGTGCTCCTCGGCCTGTCGATCTTCGCCCTCAGCCTGGGCGTGATCGGCACGGTCTGGACGGACCGCTATCGCGAACTCCTGGCCCAGTTCGGCTAAGCCGCCATGGCCGAGGAGAACGACGGCGCGTCGAAGACAGAAGAGCCGACACCGCGGAAATTAGAGCAGGCGCGCGCCAAGGGCGACGTCGCCAAGACCCCCGACCTGCCGCAGTTCATGTCGTTCCTGGCCGCGGCCGCCGTGCTGGCCATGGGCGGGGGCTGGATGGCCAAGAACCTGGCCGTCGCCATGCGGCCGTTCATCGCCAACCCTGACGGCATCCCGGTGACTGGCCAGTCGGGCGTCGCCGTCGCCTACCAGGCGGTGCAGGCGGCCGCGCCGCTGATCCTGACGGTGATCATCGCCGCCGCGGTCGCCGGGGCGGCCGGCAACCTCGTCCAGACCGGGCTGATGTTCACGCCCGACAAGATGAAGATGGACTTTCAGAAGCTGTCGCCGATGGCCGGCTTCAAGCGCCTGTTCGGGCTCGACGCCCTGATGCAGTTCGTCAAGTCCGTGCTGAAGGTGATCGCCGTCGGCTGGCTGACCTGGTGGATCCTCAAACCGCATATGGCCGAGGCGGCGAACCTGGCGGCCCTTGAGCCGGCGGCCATCCTGCCGCTGGTCTGCGACATCCTGCGGCGGCTGGTGTTCGCGGTGGCGGGTCTGTTGCTGCTCGTCTCCGGGGCGGACTGGTTCTGGCAGAAGCAGCGGTTCATGGCCCGCATGCGGATGAGCAAGGAAGAGCTCAAGGAAGACTACAAGCAGTCCGAGGGCGACCCGCACGTCAAGGCGCGCCAGAAACAGATCCGCATGACCCGTGCCCGGCAGCGGATGATGCAGGCCGTGCCAAACGCCACCGTCGTGGTCATGAACCCGACCCACTATGCCGTCGCGCTGCGCTACGAGCAGGGCGAGGACGAGGCGCCGATCTGCGTCGCCAAGGGCCTCGACAGCCTCGCCCTGAAGATCCGGGCCCTGGCCGAAGAGTCCGGCGTGCCGGTCATCGAAGACCCGCCGCTGGCCCGCGCCCTCTACGCCGCCGTGGAGATCGAGGAGACGATCCCGCCCGCCCACTACGAGGCGGTGGCCAAGATCATCGGCTTCATCCTGAACCGCGGAAAGAAGGCGGCGCCGCTCCGTCCGCGGATGAGCCCGCTTTGACCCCCCAACGTCCGACGCCCTGCGACAAGCCGGGCGCTGTGCGAGAATGCGTATGAGTGATTCGATGGCGTTCACCGCTCACCGCCTGGAGGCGCCGACGCGCGACATGGCCGGGACCCGTTCCAAGCGCCGCAGGGGCGACCTGCTGACCACCGCTGCGGTGGCGTTCTTCCTGCTCGCCGTCGCCTTTGCGGCGGCTCCGGCCCTGAACGCCGGACCCGCGACCCTGGCCGGGCTGATGCTGCTGATCGGCCTGGCGGGCGTTGCGTGCCTGGGCCTCTTTGGGCTGCGCGGCGCGGGGCAACCGGTCGCCGAGGCGCAGCCGGGTCCCGAAAAGCTGCTCGCCGCCCTGGCGGAGCCGGCCGCCCTCGTCGCCGCCGACGGGCGGATCCAGGCCGCCAACCCGGCGTGGAAGTCCCTGGTCGGAGCGGCGGTTCGCCTGCCCAAGGCCGGAGCGTCCGGCGCGGGCCTGTTCGCCGCTCTGACCGCCGCCCGCAAGGGCGAGATCGGCCGCGCGGCGATCCGCGCCGGCGGCGCCGATCACGAGGTGCTGGCTTCGGCGTTCGACGCCCGTCGATTCCTGATCCGCCTGCCTGGCCAGGGCCAGACCCTCGCCCTGCCGGCCGCGGCCATGGAGGTGATCCAGGCGGTAACCTCAGCCAAGAGCCCGCCGCCCAAGGTGCTGGACGCCTTCGCCGCCGCCTCGCCGTTCGGCGCCGCCCTGCTTGAGGGCGAGGAGCCGTTCGAGGCGACGATCCACGAAGCCAACCCCGCCCTGAAGGCCGTGGCCGGGGCGGGCGAGGTCGGTCAGCCGTTCGGCGAGTTGATTGAGCCGGCCAGCCGGGCCGACGCGGCGCAACGGCTGGCCGGCGGCCATGTCGGCGCCCTGGAGGTCCGGCTGGCCCAGGACCCGAGCCGCATCGCCCACCTCTATCTGTCGAAGAGCGACGGCCGCTGGGTCGCCTATCTGGTCGACGTCTCCGAGCAGAAGCAGATCGAACTGCAGCTGGCCCAGAGTCAGAAGATGCAGGCCATCGGCCAGCTGGCCGGCGGGGTAGCCCATGACTTCAACAACCTGCTGACCGCCATTTTCATGCAGCTCGACGTGCTGGCGGCCCGGCACCCTGTGGGCGATCCGTCCTACGAAGGCCTGAACGAGATCCGCCAGACCTCGGCCCGCGCCGCCGACCTGGTGCGCAAGCTGCTGGCCTTCTCGCGCAAGCAGACCGTGCAGCGCGAGGTGCTGGATCTCGGCGAGCTGATCAGCGAGTTCGAGGTGTTGCTGCGCCGGGTCCTCTACGAGGACGTCAAGCTGGTCACCGACTATGGCCGGAACCTGCCGGCCGTGAAGGCCGACCGCGGCCAGCTCGAGACGGCGGTCATGAACCTCGCCGTCAACGCCCGCGACGCCGTCCGCGCCCATGGCGGCGGCCAGGTCAAGATCCGCACCGCGCGCCTGACCCAGGAACAGGCGCAGGGCATGGGCTATCCCGGAGCGCAGGGCGACCAGGCGCTGATCGAGGTCTCGGACGACGGCCCCGGCATCGCGCCGGAGATCATGGAGAAGATCTTCGAGCCGTTCTTCACCACCAAGCCGGTGGGCGAGGGGACGGGCCTTGGCCTCGCCACCGTCTACGGGATCGTCAAGCAATCGGACGGCTGGATCAGCATCGACTCCAGGCCAGGCGAGGGCGCGGCCTTCCGGATCTTCCTGCCGGTGCACATTCCGGTCGCCGGCGCGCCGGCCGTCCCGCCGCCGCAACCGAAGCGGCCGGTCGCCCGCGACCTCTCCGGAGCCGGACGCATCCTCTTCGTCGAGGACGAGGACGCCGTGCGCGGCGTCGCCGCCAAGCTGCTGCGAGCCCGCGGCTACGAGGTGATCGAGGCGGCCAGCGGTGAGGAGGCCCTCGAGCTCGCCGAGGCCCACGCCGGGACGATCGACCTGATGATCTCGGACGTAGTGATGCCCGGCATGCAGGGGCCGGACCTGCTGAAGCAGGCCAGGGGTTATCTGGGCGCCGCGCCGGTGATGTTCATCTCAGGGTACGCCGAGAGCGAGTTCTCCGACCTGCTGGAAGGTGAGACCAACGTCTCCTTCCTGCCCAAGCCTATCGACATCAAGACCCTGGCCGAGCGGGTTAAGCAGGAACTGCAGAAGGCGGCGTGACGCCCGCAAGCCAACGCAGCGCGCCCTCGCCCGCCGCTCGCCCAGTCGCGAAGCTGGCCTGGAGGAGGTAGCCGCCGGTCGGGGCTTCCCAATCGAGCATCTCGCCGGCGACGAAGACGCCGGGGCGGGCGGTCAGCATCAGCCCCTCGTCCACCGCCGAGGCCCGCACGCCGCCGGCCGAGGATATGGCCCGGGTGATGGGCTGAACGCCGCCCAGGCGCAGTCGGACGTCCTTGATGCGCTTGACCAGCCCCTTGGCGTCGGTCGGCAGGCCCGGCCCGGCGGCCTCGCGCAGCAGGTTGACCTCCAGCGCCGACAGCCCGGCCTTGCGCAGGCGGTTGGAAAGGCTCTCGCCTTTGCGGCCGTGATCGAGGCGCGCGGTGAGGGCGGGGACGTCCTGGTCCGGACGCAGGTCGAGGCGTATCCGGGCCTCGCCCGTCGCGTCGATAGCGTCGCGCAGGGCGGCGGACACGGCGTAGACTGCACCGCCTTCCAGGCCGTGGCGGGTCACCACGATGTCGCCGCGGGCGACCGTCTCGCCAAAGTGCAGCGCGACGTTTTTCAGCGGCTGACCTTCGAAGCGGTCGCGGAAGACCTCACTCCAGGCGAGGTCGAAGCCGACGTTCGCGGGACGCAGAGGCGCGACATCATCCAGAAGGCTTGTCCAGGCTCCGTCCGAGCCCAACCGCGGCCAGCTCGCGCCGCCAAGGGCAAGCACGGTGGCGACGGGGCGGACCTGCACCGCGCCGTCGGGGGTCTCGAACCGCAGCGCGCCGTCGTCGGTCCAGCCGGTCCAGAGGTGCCGGGTGCGCACCTCGACGCCCAACCGAGCCAGCTCCGCCAGCCACGCGCGCAGCAGCGGGGAGGCCTTGAGCGTCTTCGGGAAGACGCGGCCGGACGAGCCGGTGAAGGTCGGCTGGCCGAGCGCCTCGGCCCAGGCGATCAGCTCGGCCGGCGTGAACGCCTCGACCAGCGGGCCGACCCAGCCCCGCGCCGCGCCGTAGCGGGTGAGAAAAGTCGGCAGCGGCTCGGAGTGCGTCAGGTTGAGGCCGCCGCGCCCGGCCATCAGGAACTTGCGCCCGACCGACGGCATGCGCTCATAGACCACGACCGTGCGCCCGGCCCGCGCCAGAGTCTCGGCCGCCATCAGGCCGGCGGGGCCCGCCCCGATCACAGCGACGTCGCCGTCTGCGACCTGGCTCATTGGTCGGCCATCACCACGAGGGCGGCGAGGCCGACGGACTGGCCGCGCCAGGTCTTGGCCGGGTCGAGTTCGATCCATTCGTCGGGCGCATGGGCGCGGCCGCCAGCGCCGCCGGAGGCGATGGTCACGGCCGGGATGCCGAGGCTGATCGGCAGGTTGGCGTCGGTGGAGCCGGAGGCGAGTTCCGGCGTGAAGCCCGCGGCGACGGCGGCGGCCTTCGCGGCGCGGACGATGGCGGCGTCTTCGGAAGTCACGCCGGCCGGGCGGTCGCCGATCTGGGTGACCTCGGCCCGCACCTCGCCGGCGCGGGTGGAGCGTGCGGCGTTCTCGGCGGCGACGGCGGTCTTGACGATCTCCAGGAAGCGGGCGTCGAGCCTGGCGAGTTCGGCGGCGCTCTCGGAGCGCATGTCGACCTCCAGCCAGATGGCTTCCGGGATGGCGTTCACCGAGGTGCCGCCCCCGACCATCGTCGTCGCATAGGTGGTGCGCGGGCTGCGCGGCGGGACGATCTTGTTCATTTCGACGACAGCAGCCGCCATGGCCGCCATCGGATTGACAAGGCCGAACGCGCCATAGCTGTGCCCGCCAGGTCCGCGGAACGTCACCCGGTAGCGTCGCGAGCCGACGGCGGTGTTGACGATGCGGGCGGCGTCGAGGCCATCCATCGCGAAGAAGGCGGTGATGCGATCCTTGTAGCGGCCGGCGAACAGAGCCCGCATGCCACGCAGGTCGCCCGGCCCCTCCTCGCCGACGTCGCCGACGAAGAGAATGTCGCGGCGGGTGCGAATGCCGGCGGCGTCGAGGGCGCGGACATAAGCCAGCAGCACCGCCAGGCTGTGGCTGTTGTCGCCGATGCCTGGTGCGTGCAGCCGGTCGCCGTCGCGCCGGACCTTTATCGGGCCCTCGGGGAAGACAGTGTCTAGGTGAGCGGCGATCGCCACCACCGGGCCGCCGGCCGGCCCCGTGCCACGGCGCAGGCCCATGACATTGCCTTCAGCGTCGATCTCGACATCGGAGAGGCCGTGGTCGCGCAGCATCTGCATGTAGGCCCTCGCCCGGGCGGCCTCCTTGAACGGTGGGGCCGGGATTTCGGTCAGGGCGATCGTGTCGGAGACCGTGCGCTCATGGTCGCGGGCGAGTTGCGCGGTTGCGGCCTGGAACGCGGCGCTGGCGGTCAGCCGGCGGACAGCGGCCTCCTGGGCCTGGACGGAACCGGCGACGGCGCTGAAGAAAAGGGTGGCGGCGGCGAGATGTATGAGCACGGCCGTATATGACGCGATCCCGCCCACCGGCGCCACCGCGGGCGCGCCGCGCATGACCGGAATTTAACCCGAGCGCGCCTTGCCGCCGGCCTGTGGACCGTCCTAAGCGTAGCGTCACACATGTAACATTTCGAAGGCTTTCGACCCGATGCTCAACCGCCGCGACCTGCTGCTCACCGCCGCCGCCGGAACGGCCCTGGCCGGCGTCGCGCACGCCCAGCCCGTCGACGCCGAGGCGCAGCTTTCGCGGTTCCTGGACAAGATCTTCAAGGAGGCGCTGGACGACTCGCCGGAGACCGTCACCAGCCTCGGCCTCGACAAGGGCGAACGGGCGGGCGCCAAGCGCATGCTGGACGATGCCTCCCTGGCCGACCTGGCCCGCGACAAGGCCCAGAACGCCGACCAGCTGCGCCGGCTCAAGGCAATCGACCGGGCGAAGCTCTCCGGCATGGCGGCGGTGAACTATGACACCCTGCTGGCGACGCTCGAGCTCACCGCCGAGGCCGATCGGCGCTTCAACTTCGGCTACCAGGGCGCCGGCCAGCCCTATGTGTTGTCGCAGCTCACCGGCGCCTATCAGGACAAGCCCGACTTCCTCGGCAGCCAGCACGTCATCGAGACGCGGGAGGATGCCGAAGCCTATCTCGCGCGCCTCGACGCCTTCGCGACAGTGATGGACCAGGAGCTGGAGCGCGCCCGCCACGACGTCGGCCTCGGGGTCGTCCCGCCGGACTTCGTGGTCGAGCGCACCCTGACCCAGATGAACGGCCTGATCGGGCCCGCCGAGCGCTCGCCGCTTGTCACCTCGGTCGCCCAACGGGCCAAGGAAAAGGCCATCGCCGGCGACTACGCCGGCCGGGCGGCGGCGATCTATCGGGACAAGGTGGTTCCCGCCCTGCAGCGGCAGATCGGCTTCTTCAAGGAGCTCCAGCCCCGGGCGGTCCACGACGCGGGCTGCTGGCGACTTCCCGACGGCGAGGCCTATTACGCGCTGGCGTTGCGCGCCTCCACGACCACCCGCCTGAGCCCGGACGAGATCCACCAGATGGGCCTTGACCAGGCGCGCCAGCTCTCGGAACGGGCCGACGTCCTGCTGCGCAAATCCGGCTATTCGCAAGGCCCGGTCGGCGCGCGCATCCAGGCGCTCTACAAGGACAAGCGCCATCACTATCCGAATACCGACGCCGGCAAGGAAAAGCTGATCGCCGACCTCAACGCCCGGGTCGCCGCGACCACGGCGCGACTGCCCCAGATGTTCGCGACGCTGCCCAAGGCCCCGGTCGAGGTGCGCCGGGTGCCGGCGTTTATCGAGGCGGGGGCGCCGGGCGGCTACTACAACGCGCCGTCGCTGGACGGCTCGCGGCCGGGGATCTTCTGGATCAACCTGCGCGACACGGCCGAATATCCGACCTGGAGCCTGCCGACCCTGTCGTTCCACGAGGCGACCCCTGGCCACCACATGCAACTCGCCCTGCAGCAGGAGGCCGACCTGCCGATGATCCGGCGGGCGATGTTCTTCTCGTCCTACGGCGAGGGCTGGGCGCTCTATGCCGAGCAGCTCGCCCAGGAGATGGGCGTCTATGCCGACGACCCGCTCGGCGAGGTCGGCTACCTCCAGGCGGCGCTGTTCCGGTCGGCGCGTTTGGTGGTCGACACCGGCCTGCACCACAAGCGCTGGACCCGCGAGAAGGCGATCGAGACCATGAGCTCCATCGACGGCAGCCCGACCACGGCCGCTACGACCGAGATCGAGCGCTACTGCGTCTGGCCGGGCCAGGCGTGCAGCTACATGGTCGGCAAGCTGACCTGGCTGCGGCTGCGGGAGAAGGCGCGAACGGCGCTGGGCGGGCGGTTCGATCTGCGACGGTTCCACGACGCCGGCCTGCTGGCCGGAGCCATGCCGCTGACCGTGCTGGAGGCTCGTATCGACCAGTACATCGCCGAGTTTCAGCGCTGACATAGCCTTGTTGTCTGGCGCCGCGTAGAATCCGCGCCGCCCCTTCGGCAAGGAGACGCCAGATGTCGGACCTCGTGCTTTACACTCACCCGCAGTCGCGTGGCCGCATCGCCCGCTGGATGCTGGAAGAGGTCGGCCAACCCTATGAGGTGAAGGTCATCGAATACGGGCCGCGGCCGGCCGAGTTCCTGGCGGTGAACCCGATGGGCAAGCTGCCGACGCTCAAGCACGGCGCGGCGGTGGTGACTGAAACGGCGGCGGTCTGCGCCTATCTGGCGGACGCCTTCCCTGACGCCGGCCTGGCGCCGGCGGCGGGCTCGCCGGAGCGCGCCGCCTATTATCGCTGGCTGTTCTTCGCGGCCGGGCCGCTGGAGCAGGCGGTGGTCGCCAGGTCGATGAGCTGGCAGGCGCCGCCCGAGCGCGAAGGCATGCTCGGGTTCGGCAACTACGAGCGCACCTTGGGCGCGGTGGAGGCGGCGGTCGACGGCCGCGCCTATGTCGCCGGCGACCGTTTCACCGCCGCCGACGTCTATCTCGGCGCCCACCTGGCCTGGGGCATGCAGTTCGGTACGATCGAAAAGCGGCCGGCCTTCGCCGCCTATGTCTCGCGACTGGCCAGCCGCCCGGCGGCGGTGCGCGCCAACCAGCTCGACGACGAGCTCGCCACGCAGATGGCGGCGCGCGGCTAGACCGGCGCGCTAGGCCGGCGCTGGCCGGCTCGCCTCCTCGGCCAGTCGACCGGTCAGCTCGCTCATGTGATCGAAGTCGGCTTCGAAGGCCCCGAGCCCCTGGGTCAGGCCGCGCAGCTCGGCGATCAGCTGCTGCCGCTCGCTCTGGGGCAGGTAGGCCTCGATCCGTTCCCAGCCGCGCCAGTCCTCGCGCGGGCCCAGGCCCAGGATCTGTCCGCGGCGCGCGGTCAGGGCCGAGGTGACGTTGGAGGCGCTCGGCGATGGCGAGTAGACGATCAGCTTCTCGATCGGCTCCAGCAGCACCGAACCGCAGGCCCGCAGCGCCTCCTCGATCGCCGTCCGCCCGGCGATGCGGAAGGCCATCTCTGAGGAGTCGACGCTGTGGGTCTGGCCGTCGGTCAGGGTGACTTCGAGGTCGGTGACCGGGAAGCCGAGCGGGCCCCGCTCCAGCCCGTCGCGCACGCCCTGCTCGACGGCCGGGATCCATTGCTTCGGCACGGCCCCGCCGACGATACGCTGGGCGAAAACGAAGCCCGAGCCGCGGGGCAGGGGCCGGACCTCGATCGTCACATCGGCGAACTGGCCGTGGCCGCCGGACTGCTTCTTGTGCCGGGCCCGGTGGCTGACGCCGCGCTGGATCGTTTCGCGGTAGGCGGTCTTCGGCTGGGCGGTGTCGATCTCGACGCCGAACCGCCGCTTCAGCCGCTCCAGCACCAGCCGCACATGGCCCTCGCCCTGGCCGGCCAGGAGCATCTGGCGGGCCTCGGCGTCATGGGTCAGGGTCAGGCCGGGATCCTCCTCGATCAGCTTGCCGAGGGCGCCGGACAGCCGCACGTCGTCCTTGCGGTTGCGGGCCGCGAGGGCCACCGCGAAGAGAGGCCGGCGCGGCCGCACCGCTTCTCGGGCCGCCTGCGGCCGACCCGTCAGCGACAAGATCTGGCCGGCCATCGCCTGTTCGACCTTGCCGATCGCCACGACCTCGCCCGGGGGCGCCGAGGAGATCTTGCGCAGCGCCCCGCCCAGCACGGTCGACAGGCCGCCGACCCGCGAGCGTTCGCCCCCGGGCAGGGTCACCTCGGCGCCGTCGTCCAGCCCGCCGCCGAACACGCGAGCGTAGGCCAGCTTGCCCGACTGCCCGGCATAGGCGGTCTTCAGGACGTAGGCGCCCCGCTCGACGCCGAGGCGTTCGGCGGCGCGCTGCGGCGGCGGGCATTCGTGGCGCAGCGCCTTGAGCAGTCGCTGGACGCCGAAGCCGTTCGACGCCGAGCCGAAGAATACCGGCACGATCAGCCCGGCGTTCATCTCCCGGACCAAGTCGGCGAACACCGCGTCGCGGCTCGGCGTCACGTCGCTGAGAAGCTGTTCCAGCAGCTCGTCGTCGAAGTCGGCGATCTGCTCCAGCATGTGGAAGCGGGCCTCGGCCTCGGCGTCGCGCAACTCGGCGGGAATCTCGGACTGCATGGGCTCGCCGGGCCGCCAGACGAAGGCGCGCTCCAGGGCGAGGTCGATGAAGCCCGCAACCTTGTCTCCTTCCCAGATCGGGATCTGGCGAGCGACCAGCGGCGCGGCGCTGGCGGGGGCGAGAGCGGCCAGCAGGTCGGGCAGGGCGCCCTTGGCCTGGTCCATCTTGTTGATGAAGAGGGCGTGCGGCACGCCCAGGCGTTCGAGCTCGCGCAAGGTCGGCTGCAACAGCTGCGCCTTGCCGGGATCGGGCTCGGCGACGACGATGGCCAGGTCGACGGCCGGCAGGGCAGCGTCGAGATCCGCGCAGAATTCCAGCGACCCGGGGCAGTCGATCACCGCATAGCGATCGCCCATGAACTCAAAGCCGGCGAGGTTCAGTTCGACCGAGTGGCCGCGGGCCCGCGCCTCGGGACTGGAATCGCCGACCATCTCCCCGCCGCCGCCGGATCTCGCGTGCGCCGCGCCGGTGGCGCGCAGCAGGGCTTCCATCAGGGTGGTCTTGCCGGCGCTGACGGGGCCGACGAGCGCGAGCGCCCGGACGGACCCCTCGGACTGGATTGGCATGGTCTGGTCCTCCCATCACCTCGGGCGCCGAGGGAGGGGGACGCCTCCGACGACGCGGTGGCGGGCGGGTTCGTTGCGACCAGGGCATAGGCTGGCCGGACGCCGCCCTTGGAAAAACCCTAGGCTTCAACCCGGCGCGGCCGAACGCACGTTCACTTGATCAGCTTGTCAGCTGATGGCGCGGGCTCGTGACGGTTCCCAATCCGGCTCGTCCATGGCGGCGCCGTAAAGCCAGCCCTGGGCGAAGTCGACTCCCGCCTCGCGGACGGCCGCCTCGGCCTCGCGGCTTTCGACCATCTCAGCCAGGGTGCGGACGTTCAGCTCCTGGCACATCGAGACGAGGTGTTTGACGAAGGTCGCCTCGCGGCCGCCGCGCTGCAGGTCGCGGATGTAGCGGCCGTCGATCTTCAGGACGTCGAGCCTGAGCTGCTGCAGATAAGCGAGCGAGGCGGCGCCCGCGCCGAAGTCGTCAAGGCAGATCTCGCAGCCGAGGGCGCGCAGGGCCTCCAGGTGACGAGCCGCCAGCTTCAGGTCGTCGAGGGCGGCGCTTTCCGTCAGCTCGAACATCAGCCGGCCGTTCGCCTTCGGATGGGCGGCGATCAGGTTGGAGGCCCGTTCGATGAAGCCGGCGCTGGCGATGGTGCGGCCGGAGACGTTGACCGCCACCTTCAGACCCGGTCGACGGCACAGGGCTTCGATGGCCCGCTCCAGGATGGCGAGGTCCAGGGCCTCGATCAGGTCCATCTCCTCGGCCATGCGGATCAGCGGGAAGGGGCTGCCCTCGTCGCCGAACCGGACCAGGGCCTCATAGTGGTGCAGGCCGCCGGTCCTGAGGGTGATGACGGGCTGGTAGACGAGGCGGAAATCCTTTTCGCGGATTGCGAGGCCCAGCGCGCCGACCTCGTCCAGGGTTTTCTCCATCGCCTCGGTGAGGGCGGTCGAGAGGTTGGTCGGCGCCGAGCCCGGCCCGTCTCGCAGGAAGCTGTCGAGGCAGTAGCGCAGGGCGCGCAGAGCCTGGCGGTCGCCGTCGGGCTTCAGCGCCACGGCCTCGGCGGTGGCGGCGACCGGCGTCGGCGTGACGGCGTTCACGAGGCGCGTGACCCGGGCGGCGAGGGCGCTGACCGCCTCGCCGCGGGCTCGCACCAGGGCGAAGCGTTCGTCGCCCAGCGCCGTTGCGGCGGCGCCGCCATAGGCTTCCGAGCGCAGGGCGCCGGCCAGCCGCCTCTCCAGCGCGGCGCGGCCGAAAGGCGAGGCGACGTCGCGCGCCGCCTTCAGGCCGGCGATGTCGAGCATCGCCAGTTCCAGCTCGGCCTCGCCGGAGGCGGCGGCCTTCAGCAGCGCCTGGGCCAGTTCCTCGAACTCGGCGCGACCGTGCAGGGCGCCCTTCGGCGGGGCTTTGTCGAGAGCGGCGCGGGTTAGGGCGCAGGAGATGGCCCCGCCGGCGCCCGGCAGGCGGAACGCCCGGATGGCGGCGGCGCGGGTCGCGCCGTCGCTGGTCGCGGCGAGGCGCAGGACGAGGGGGCCGACCCGCCGACCGTCCTCCAGGCCTTCCAGCATGGCCTCCAGCATCGGCAGGTCGGCGGGGTCGACAAGTTCGCCCCAGGTGCGGCCGGTCAGCTCGCCCTCGGCGGCGCCGGATACGATCTCGCTGGCGCCCACCGCGAACGTCACGCGGGCGTCGGCGCCTACCTCCAGCAGGAGGTCGGCGTTGGCGAAGGCGAAACCGAGCCAGCGATGGGGACCGAGGGACATCAGGCGCTCAGGGTCTGTTCGGTCGGCGTCCGGCGACGGTGCTGCAGCTTGCGCTTGCGCTCGGCCAGCACGGTGTAGAGCCGCTCGCGCTGATGCTCGGCCGCCGTCAGGGTGCGGTTGTGGTGGATTTCGAGGTCGGCTGCCGCCTCGCTCGCCACCCGGCCCATGCCCTGCGGGTCGACCCGCCAGAGCAGGTCGATGAGGTCGGACACCAGCAGTTCCAGGGTGGCCACCCGCGCGATCAGATCGCGCCTCGAGCCTGCATTGTCCTCACTCATACGCGCCTCGCCGGCCCAATTCCGGATCGACGCGCAGCCTATCGCGCCACCTCTTAAGGTTTTGGGCGCCGCAACCGGGGGGATGCTTAACCGTGGGTGAAAGGTGCGCCGCCGTCTCCGACGCCCCGGACCCGTGAGGCGGCGACCTGCTCCGCCTCTACCGCATCCTGTTGACGTGGAACCGACGGCCTGACGCCGGCTAGGGTGCGGCCGGGGCGGGTGCGGCTGGCGGGACCTCCGCCGCAGCGTCGACCGCCGACGTCGTGGCTGGGATTGCCGCAACCGGGGGCGCGGCCGCATCGGCGACCACCGGCGCGTCCTTCGCGGTCTTCTTCTTGCCGCCGAACACCTTCTTGAGCAGGCCGACGGTCCCGCGGCCGACGCGGTTGCCGACCATCCCGGCGGCCGCGCTCCCCAACGGGCCGCCGACCGCGCCGGCGGTGCTGCCGAGCACGCCGCCGACGGCGCCGCCCGCCGTCTCGACCATGTCCGGCTTCTTGGCCTTCTTTTCCGGCTCAGCACGGGAGGAGGGCGAAGGCGCTGGCGGCGCGATGGCCGGCGGGGCGGCGAATTGCTCGGGCGGCGGCGCAGCCGGCGTCACCGAGTTGTCGGACGGCTCGACCGTCGGGATGGAGGAAAGCGGGACCGCTTGGTCCTGGGCGGCGGCCGGCAGCGCCAGGGCTCCGGCCAGGGCTGCGATCAGCGATGTGCGCACGCGTCCTCCAGGTCGTCGTTTCGACGGTCCCGAAACGCCTCGCGCCGAGGCCGGTTCAGCTGTGCTTGAAAGCAACGGAGGGACGAAACGTCCCGTTCGGCCGGATCACGGCCGATCGTCTCCCCTGAACAATGGGGAGGAAAAGCGCATCCGTCCCCCCGCCGGAGCGGGGGGAGCGTCGCGTCAGGTCAGCCCGTGACCCGCAGGTTCGTCGCCGAGGTCTTGCCCGACCGGCGGTCCTGCTCGAGGTCATAAGCCACCGTCTGGCCCTCGTTCAGGCCGCGCAGGCCAGCCTGCTCGACCGCCGAGATGTGGACGAAGACGTCCTGACCGCCATCCGAAGGCTGGATGAAACCGAAGCCCTTGGTGGGGTTGAACCACTTCACCGTGCCGTCGCCCGAACCGGAGACCTGGCCCGGAGTGCGGCCGCCGCCGCCGCCGAAGCCGCCGCCGCGCGGAGCGCGGTCGAAGCCGCCGCCACGGGGAGCGCCGAAGCCGCCGCCGCCGCCGCCGCTGCGGGCCGGGGCCGCGCCCTGGCCGGTGACGACCAGTTGGCCGGCGGACAGCTTGCCCGACCGACGGTCCTGCTCGAGTTCGAAATCGACCAGATCGCCCTCATTCAGGCCGCGAAGGCCCGCCTGCTCGACCGCCGAGATGTGGACGAAGACGTCAGCGCCGCCGTCATCCGGTTGAATAAATCCAAAGCCCTTAGCGGTGTTGAACCACTTGACCGTGCCGCTCGCCATATCGCGTGACCTAACCCATAGAAGTCTTCCGCCGCCAAATCCGGCTGCGGCCGGCCGCCGAATTTGGGGGCCGTACAAGCTATGTAACGGCGGAAAACGCAGCCGACTAGCCGCCCCGTGACTCGGCCGCCCAATCGGCCTATCAGCTTCGGCCCTTTTTCAGCTCCCGCGGACCTGCGCCTCGTGAACAGCATCTGCATCTATTGCGGCTCATCGGCCGGGACGGACCCGGCCTTTCTCGAGGAGGCCGTGCGGGCCGGGACGCTGATCGCCCAGCAGGGCCTGACGCTGGTCTACGGCGGCGGGCGTGTCGGCTTGATGGGCGCAGTGGCCGACGCAGCGCTGGCCGCCGGCGGCAGGGTGGTGGGCGTCATGCCGGCCGACCTGGTGGCCCAGGAAATCGCCCATACCGGCCTCACCGACCTGCACGTCGTCAATTCGATGCACGAGCGCAAGTGGCGGATGGCCGAGCTGTCCGACGGCTTCCTGTGCCTGCCGGGCGGCCCGGGCACCTTCGAGGAGATCTTCGAGCAGTGGACCTGGGCGCTGCTGGGTTTTCACGCCAAGCCGTGCGGCTTCGTCAACGTCAACGGCTACTACAACCTTCTGCGCCAGACCATTCAGCAGATGGCCGACAAGGGATTTTCGACCCCGCCGTACGTCGACATGCTGATCTACGCCAAGGATACCGCCGAGGCGCTCGACCGGTTTCGGGCTTATCAACCGCCGCCGCCAAAGTGGAACCGCACTCCGGTCGAGCAACGCTACTAGCTTTGCTTTGACGCGCGACGATCCCGCCCTAAGGTATTGTGTCGGGAATTGAGGCTCGGGGGCGGGTCCGGCTCGACGACGAAAGTGTCGAGAACCGGAGGAAACCCATGCGTCGACTTCTTACCCTGGCCGCCATCGCCGCCGCCGCGCCGGCCCTGGCCCATGCCGCCGACCCCGTCAAACTCACCAACTCCGAAGCCCTGGCGATCTTCTCGCGCCCCGAAGCGCGCGCCCAGGAGTTCGGCGGCATCAAGACGGGCAATTACACCATCCTGCGTTCGCCCGATCAGCGGATGCTGGTCGGCGTCTACAAGATGACCGCCGGGACCTTCCCCGCCGGTCCGAACGGCTATGGCCTGACCGAGTTCGCCTATGTCCTGAAGGGCAAGCTGCGGCTGGTCGGCGCCGACGGCAAGGTCATCGAGGCCGGGCCGGGCGAGTCCATCACCATCGAGCGCGGCTGGAAGGGCACCTGGGGCGCGACCGAGGAGACCACTTACTACTACGTCGCCAACACCCTGCCGCGGGAAACCCCGCCGGCGACGGCCAACGTCCCCGCCCAGTAAAGGGCCCGGGTTCAGCGCCGCCGCCGGGCATCCTCGGCGGCGGCGTTCAGCTTGCGGATCCGATCCTCGTACATCCGGGTCAGGCGCGCCGGCTCGGCGATGTCGTTGCGGGCCTCGCGCCAGGCCAGCTGACGTTCGCGCAGCAGGCCGCGCGCCTCGTGCGCCGCCAGGGCGCCGGCATAGGCGTCGCGAAGTTCACGCTGCAGCTTCTGTAGGCTCGGGTCGGCGCAGATCACCCGGTCGGCGGGCGTCGGCGCCGAAGCGCAACCCTCGACCTGCGTGGTCTCGACAGGCTGGGGTTCAGCGACCTTGGCCGAGGCGTCGACCACGGTCTCCTGAGCGTCTGGCGAGGCGACGACCACCTCGAGTGTCTCGGCCGAAGGTTCGGCAGGCAGTTCGACCGGCGCGGCGGCGGGGATCGGCGCCGGCGGGGACGGTAACGGCGCCGGGGCGACTTCGACCGGCGGGGCGATTGCTTGCGCGGCGATCGGCGTGTTTCGCGTGCTCGCCGCGTTGACCCCGAGCGCGGCGCCCACCGCAAGGCCGGCGGCGAAACCGGCCAGCGTCCACGGCGGCCGCAGCGGCCGGCGCTTGGGTCGCGGCTCGCGC
This sequence comes from Phenylobacterium sp., assembly GCF_044236515.1. GTDB lineage: Bacteria > Pseudomonadota > Alphaproteobacteria > Caulobacterales > Caulobacteraceae > Phenylobacterium. The sequence continues at coordinate 14,122 of NZ_JBIIGK010000019.1, read as the reverse complement.
GGCAAGGTGAGCTCGGGCTCGTCCTCCAGGCTCGGCGGCGGCGGCGCATCCAGGGCCGGGTCGGGGCGCGACATCGGATCGCCGAGATCGAGAGAGATCACCCGCGGCTCGTCCGACCGGCGTGCGCGGATACGCCGCCGCCCACCGTCGCCGGCCCGGCGGCGGTCCATCTCCTTGAGGATCTGATACGACTGCGCCGCCTGCCCGCGCTGCCGGGCGCTGTCGAGCAGTTGGCGGAGCTCGGGCCCACTGAGGGTGGAAAGGTCAAGCTGCATGGCGGCGTCCTGGGCGCGTCTCGACAAACTCGCCGGCGCCCGTCCTCACCAGCGCGCGCATCATCGCCCGGGCAAGCCCGAACGGGAACAGCGTCATTTCACCGCTCCAGCCCGGCCGGTTCGGGCGCGACGACGCCGGCCGGCGGTATGGGTATAAGAGGTTGTTTCAACGAAAAGGACCGGCTCCCTGGAAACCCGTCGACTGCGCTATTTCATCCAGATCGCCGACAGCGGCAGCATCAGCCGCGCGGCCGCCCGGGCCGGCGTCGCTCAGCCGGCCCTGAGCCAGCAGCTGGCGGTGCTCGAGCGCGAGGTCGGAGCGCGGCTGATCGAGCGCTCGCCGACCGGCGCGCGCCTGACCTCGGCCGGCGCGCTGGTCTACGAGCGGGCCAAGACCATCCTTTCGCACCTCGATCAGCTGGCCGAGGCGGCGCGACGCGCTGAAGCGGCCCAGGCTCAGCCCGTGCGCGTCGGCTTCGCGCCGAGCATGATGAACAGCCTCGGCGTCGGCCTCATCGAACAGGTCTGCGAAGGCGCCGAGCCGACGATCAAGCTCCAGGTCCTTGAAGAGGCCCCGCCCCAACTCGATGGGATGCTGGCGTCCGGCCAGGTCGATATCGTGGTTGGGCCGCGGCGCTCGGCCGGCGAAGACATCGCGTCCGAGCCGCTGTTCCTCGAGCCTCTGGTGCTGATCTATCCCCGGGCCTGGGGTGAGTTGGACGGTCGCGACCTCAACCTGCTGGCCGGCCTGCCGTGGGTAGCGACCCGGCGGGCGCACTCCGTCCGGGCGCTAATCGAGTCCGCCTTCGCCCAGGTCGGCTCCGGATACCGGCTGATTGCCGAGATCGACTCGCCACATACCGTGGTGCGGGTGGTCCAGCGGGGGATCGGCGTCACCGCCCTGCCGCGCGCTGCGGCCGAGCAGGCGGCTGCCGACGGCCTGGTGGCCGTGACGGCGTTCGGGCCTGAGCCGATTCTCCGCCCGATCTTCCTGAACTGGCGCAATCAGCCGGAGCCGACCCCTGCCGGGCGCCGGGCGCTCGAACTACTCCGGAGCGCAGGCGCCGAGTTGGGTCGCCGGATGGCTTCGGCATAAGCAAAAATTATGGGTGTATAAAACCTTTGTGTTAGTCAAACGCTTCGCGGCGCCTAGTTTCCGATCACAAACGCCTGCTCGATGGGCGATGGGAGAGGATGTCGCAGTTGGGGGTCAGCCCGGATCGTCTTGAGGCCCTGCACGAGGATTTCGACGCGCTTGCGCCGGAGACCTTCGACAGCCCCTATCCGATCTACGCCGACCTTCGTGAGCGGTGCCCGGCGGCATTCAGCCGTGCCTGGGGCGGCTTCTGGGCCCTGACACGCTACGACGACGTCGCCGCAGCCCTCGCCGACCCGACCTTCATCACCTCGGTTCAGAACGTGGTGCCGCGTCTGGCCTTCACCGGTCGCCGGCCGCCGCTGCACCTGGATCCGCCGGAGCACACGCCTTATCGCCGGGCGCTAAATCCGCTGTTCAGCCCGCGCCGCCTCGAGGCCCTGGAAGGCCCAACCCGGGCGTTCGCCGTCGACCTGCTCGACCCGATCCTGGCCCGTGGCCACGGCGACATCTGCGAGGAATTCTCCAGCCACCTGCCGGTGAGGGTGTTCGGCGAGTGGATGAACCTGCCCGAACACCTGAGGACGGTTCTGCGCGAGGCCGGCCGGGCCTTCAACATCGCGGTGCAGTCCTTCGACAACGAAGAGGTCAAGCGCACCAGCGGCCGGCTCTACGACATGGCCCGCGAGATGCTGGAGCTGCGCAAGGCCGAGCCCCTCGATCCGCTGGCCGACCCCACCTCCGCCCTGCTGGCCGAGCGCCACGAGGGCGAGCCCCTGCCCGAAGAGATGATCCTCGGCGCCGTCCGCCAGGTGCTGGTTGTCGGGATCATCGCGCCGACGGTGATGATCGGCAGCATCTGCGTCCATCTCAGCCGCCATCCCGAACTGCAGGACGAGCTGCGTCGCGATCCGGGCAAGCTGCCAGGGGCGGTCGAGGAGTTCCTGCGGCTCTATACGCCTTATCGCGGGTTCGCCCGCACGGCGACACAGGACGTCGAGATCGGCGGCCGCTGCATCCTCAAGGACGAGCCGATCGCCCTGGTCTACGCCGCCGCCAACCGCGATCCGGCGGTGTTCGAGGCCCCCGACGAGTTTCGCCTGGGCCGGCCGAACATCGCGCGCCACCTGGCGTTCGGCCGCGGGCCGCACAATTGCGTCGGCGCCGCCCTGGCCCGCTTGCAGCTTCGTATCGCGCTGGAAGAACTCCTGTCGCGGACCGCCGGCTTCGAGCTGGACGGCGACATCAAACCTACACGCTGCCCGGAAATCGGGGCCCTGTCGGTCCCGCTCCGGTTTCACCGCTGACAGACGCCTCGACAAGCGGCGCTGAGCGAATTTGGGGAAGAAAAGATGAACCTCACCGACAACAAGTCCCGCATCTTGTGCAGCGCGGCGTTCAGCGCGCTTTGTCTCGCGTTCGCCACCTCGGCCGCCGCCCAGGAGGATATCGATATCGACGAGGTGGTCGTCACCGGCACCAGCATCCGCGGGGTCGAGGCCGTCGGCTCCGCGACGGTGAAGCTCGACCGGATCGAACTGCAGAAGACCGGCTTCAACAGCCCGGTCGACATCCTGCGCACGGTCCCGCAGATCCAGAACCTGGGCTATGACGACGTTCCTCACGTCGCCCAGAACGGCAACGGCAACCAGCAGCGCGGGACGACCGTCAACCTGCGCGGCCTGGGCAGCAACGCCACCCTGCTGCTGGTCGATGGCCGCCGCGTCGCGCCGACCGGCAACGTCTTCTCCTTCACCGAAGCCAACCAACTTCCCGTCTCTATGATCGAGCGGATCGACGTGGTGGCGGACGGATCGTCCGCGATCTACGGCTCGGACGCCGTGGCCGGCGTCGTCAACTACATCACCCGCAAGTCGTTCGAGGGCCTGGAGATCACCGCCCGGACTACCCAGAACAAGTACTACAGCCAGTACGGCGGCTCGATCATCGGCGGCCATGCGTGGTCGCTGCCGTTCGGCTCCGGCCGCGGCGTGGCGGCCTACGATCGCGACCACCGCGGCGCGATGCTGCAGGGCAAGAGCCGCTATCTGCGCCAGGACCTTCGCGACCTCGGCGGCAACGACAACCGCGTTCGCAACAACACTGCCACCATCGCGCCGGGCGGGGCCATCGTGGTGGCTTCCACGACGCCGAACACTGCCCTGCCGACGGCCGGGACCTTCGTTTATTACGGCCTGCCGGCGAACTATCAGCCGGGCGTCACCACCGGCGCCAGCCTGATCCGCAACCAGCCGCCGCTGATGGACTCGGCCGACTACGTCGATTTCATCCCCGAGACCGACCGCAGCCAGCTCTCGCTCAATCTGGAACAGGACGTCGGCGACCGCCTGACGTTCTACTACGGCGGTTTCTACCACCACCGCGAAAGCACCTCGCGGACGCTGCAGCAGTCGGGCGTGCGCACCATTCCCGCGTCCAGTCCGCTTTATATCCCCGGCGTTCCAGGCGTGGCCCCCGGCGCGCCGCTGACGGTCGCCTTCTCGTTCCTGCGCGACATCGACCAGATGAAGGTGCTGACCACCGACACCGGCATTTCACACACGGTCGGAACGCGGGTGGACCTGATGGCCAACTGGCGCGCCGACGTGGCGTTCACCAGCTCCACCACGCGGACCTGCGCCAACTGCATCGATCCCCTCAACGCCAACCTGAACGGCGCGGCCCTGCAGGCGGCGCTCAACACCGGCACGTTCAACCCGTTCAGCGCCACTCCGGCCTCGCGGGAGGAACTGGCGAAGTTTTTGGTCCCGGCGCAGGACAAGGCGCGCAGCCGCCTGGCGCAGACCTCGGTGCGGCTCGACGGGCCGCTGTTCGACCTGCCGGCCGGAACCGTCCGCGCCGCGGCCGGGTATGAGCGGCTGTATCTGATGCAGAACAACACCCGCTACGGCATCCAGGGCGTTCCGGACACCAACGACGCCTTCGCCGAGCGCACCATCGACGCCTTCTACGGCGAGCTGTTCATCCCGGTGATCGGCGAGGAGCAATCGGTGCCGTTCGTGCGTAGCCTCGACCTCGACATCGCCGGCCGCACCGAGAAATACTCCGACGTCGGCCGGGCCTCGAACCCGAAGATCGGCGTCAACTGGTCGATCAACGAGGATCTTTCGATCAAGGGCGCCTGGGGGCGTTCGTTCCGCGCGCCGAACCTGATCGAGAACAATCCGATCTTCTTCTCGCGCATCAGCCTGACGACGCTGACGAACAACTCGGGCGATCCGACGATCCCGGTCCAGAACGCCGCGACCCGGCAGACCAATGTCATCGCCCTGGCTGGCTCCAACGCCGACCTGGTCCCGGAAAAGGCAGAGAGCACCTCGTTCACCGTCGACTACCAGCCTTCGGCTGTGCCCGGCCTGCGGCTGTCGGCCACCTATTACAAGATCCACTACGAGAACCAGATCATCGGTCTGCAGACCGCCCTGGCGACCTTCCTGGCGACGCCGAACAACCGCGCCCAGTACGCGCCGTTCATCGTCGCGGCGCCGCAGCCGTCGACCTGCGTCAACGGCAATCCGGCGACCTACAATCCGGTCTATGCCCAGGCGATGGCCGACCCGAACCTGGTCATCCTCGATCAGAGCAACTTCTGTTCGGCCGCCGCCCTTGTTTTCCCGCGCAACGCCAACGCCGGCATCAACGAGCAGGACGGCGTCGACGTCTCGATCAACTACGGCTTCGAGACGGGCCTCGGGGACTTCAATTTCAACGCCAACGCCACGAAGATCCTGCACAACCGGGTCAAGATCACGCCGCAGTCCGCCGAGCAGGACGGTCGCGACCGCATCAACTATCCGGTTTCCCTGCGCGGTCGGGCCGGCCTCACCTGGAACCGCGATTTCTGGACCGCCGGTCTCTTCATGAATTACGTGGGCGAATACACCAACGACCTGCCCATCGCCGTCGGCGGTGTCCTGCAGCCGGTCAAGAAGGTGAAGTCCTGGGAGACGTTCGACGCCGTGGTGGCCTACACCGTGCCGAAGGACGCCGGCGGCTACCGCATCTCTATCAACGTCCAGAACCTCTTCGACCGCGATCCGCCGACGGTGCTGTCGGCCAACGGCAACGGCCTCGACGTGCAGAACGCCAACGTGTTCGGCCGCATGGGCACGCTGCAGATCACCAAGAGCTTCTGAGGGGCCGGTAGATGACGTCGACGATCGAGGCGAGCCTTGGACGCAAGGTGCTCTGGCGGCTGATCGCGCCGCTGAGCTTCCTGATCTTCCTGAGCTCCCTCGATCGTTCGAACGTCTCGATCGCGGCGTTGGAGATGAACGCCGAGATCGGTCTGTCGCCCGAGATGTACGGGCGGGGCGCCGGGTTCTTCTTCTTCCTGGGCTACATCCTGCTGCAGTATCCGCACACGGCGATCCTGCGGCGGATCCACGCCCGGCGGTGGGTGACCGCGACCGTGATGCTCTGGGGCGCCGCCGCGACCGCCATGGCCTTCATCCAGTCGCCGGAACACTTCTACGCCGTCCGTTTTTTCCTCGGGGTGTTCGAGGGCGGTTTCGCCCCCGGCGCGACCTATCTGGCGGCGCTGTGGACGCCGCGCTCATTCCGCGCCCAGGCCGTCGGCGTCACCATGCTGGCGATCCCGATCTCCCAGGTGATCGGCGCGCCGCTGTCGGGCTGGCTGATGACCTTGCCGGTGGAGCTGGTTGGACTCTCCGGCTGGCGGCTGATGGTCGGCGTCGAGGGGCTGTTCACCGTGCTGTGCGGGCTCCTGGCTTTCCGGGTGTTCGTCGACAGCCTGCAGGATGCAGGGTGGCTGAGCCCTGAGGAACGGGCGCTCGCGGCCCGCGAACAGGAGGCGGACGCCGGCGATCGGGCGGTCAGCGACAATTCCCTGCGGTTCCTCGCCGATCCGATGTTCTGGACCGCGGCGGGGGTGTGGTTCTGCCTGTTGGCCGGCGCCCAGGGCATCATCTTCTGGATGGCCCAGGTGGTGAAGCAGATCGCCGGCGGCGATCCGCTGCAGGTCGGCCTGATCACCGCCTTGCCCTGGATCGGCGTGGGCTTCGGCATGCTGCTCAACGCCCGCAGTTCCGACCGCACCGGCGAGCGGCATCTGCACCTGGCCATCGCCGCCGCGCTGGGCGGCGCCTGCCTGCTGGCGGCTTTCCTCGTCGAACCGGGCTGGATCGCGGCGGTGTTGCTGGTTCTCGGCGGCCTCGGACTGGGGGGCGCGCAGGGCGTCTTCTGGCCGATCCCGATCAGCATGCTGGCGCGGGAGAATACCGGTCGGGGTGTCACCGTCCTGAACATGATCGGCAACACCGCTGGCCTGATCATGACGCCGCTGATCGGCGTTCTGCGGGAGCGGACCGGCGGCTTCTCGGCCACGATCTACATGCTGGCGGCAGTCATCTTCGCCGCGGCGATCCTGACGCTGATCCTGCGCGCGGGGCGTCGTCGCGCCTGACCCTTTTCTTATGGAGACCGGAATGCGAACGACTCTGTCGTCCCTGATGATCGCGGCGGTTCTGGCCGGATCGGCCGCGGCCCAGCCGGCCTCCGGGCCTTACGCCGTCACCGTCGAGATCGATCCGGACCTGCCCGGCCACACCGTCTACCGCCCGGCGGACCTTGCGGCGGTCAAGGGCAAGCTGCCGGTCATCGCCTACGGCAACGGCGGTTGCGCCAACGTCGGGACCTCCGCGGAAGTCTTCCTGACCGAGGTCGCGTCCCATGGTTATGTCATCGCCGCGCCGGGCCCCATCGTTCGCGCCGCGCCGGGATCGCCGCCCCCGGCCGGCCCGCGCGTGCAAAGCAAGCCGGGCCAGATGATGGACACCCTGGCCTGGGCCGCCGCCGAGAACGCCCAGGCCGGCGGCGCCTATGCCGGTCGCCTTGACCTCTCGAAGCTGGCCGTGATGGGCGGCTCTTGCGGCGGGCTGGAGGCGATCGCCGCGGCCAAGGATCCGCGCGTCAAGACCGCGCTCGTGCTGAACAGCGGCGTCATACGCGGCGCCATCCGCAATGCGGACGGCAGCACCCGCGCGCCCTCCGGCCAAATCCCGGCGAGCGAGGCCGACCTGCCGCAGATCCGCGTGCCGATCGTCTACCTCGTCGGCGGTCCGAGCGACCGGGCCTATGCGGGAGCCGAGGCCGACTTCGCCCAGATCAACCAGGTCCCGGTGTTCAACGCCAATCTGGACGTCGGCCATAGCGGCACCTGGCGCGAGCCGCGCGGGGGCGAGATGGGCCGCGCCGCCCTGGCTTGGTTGAACTGGAAGCTGAAGGGCGACGCCAAGGCCGCCACCCTCTTCGAAGGCCCCGACTGCGGCCTGTGCAAGGACCCCCGCTGGACGGTGAAGAAGAAGGGCATGAAATGATTGACCTCCGCGACCCGGTCGGGCGGACCGTCGCGGCGCTGCTGCTCGCCTTCGCGGCGTCCACTCCGGCCGCGGCCCAGACCGCAGCTGCGGCCCGCGCCCCGCAGAGCAACGCCAGGCCGCCGATGTACGATCTGCCGGCCCGGCCGGTGGTGAAGCCCGCGCGCTCCTGCGAGTCGTTGCTCCAGCTGGATCTGGAAAGCCTTCCCGGCGCGCCGACGGAGATCGTGACCGCCCAGGTGATCGCCGCCGACCGCAACGGCCCCGAGCGCTGCGAGGTCCACGGCTATGTCGCCCCGACCATCCAGTTCAAACTGCGCCTGCCGCTCGATGGCTACACGGGCCGCTTCCTACAGATGGGCTGCGGGGGCAACTGCGGGTTCATCACCGACACGGTGACGCCGATCTGCGATAACGTCATGGCCCTCAGCGGAGCCTTTGCCTACGTCTCGACCGACGCCGGCCATTTCGGCCGCGGCGGCTCCCTGTGGGCGCGCGACAACCCGGCGCTTCTGAAGGACATGGCCGAGCGCGGACCCTACGCCGTCACCGTGGCCGCCAAGGCGATCGTCGAGACCTTCTACGGCGCCGCGCCGGCCTACTCCTATTTCCAGGGCTGTTCCAACGGCGGGCGCGAGGCGATGCTGATGGCCCAGCGCCATCCGGACGCCTTCGACGGCCTGATCGCCGGCGCCCCGGCGAACTACCTGACGCCGGCGTTCATGCGGATGGGCTGGCAGCAGCTGCGCAACCTCGACGCCGCCGGCCAACAGATCCTCACCCCGCCCAAGGCCGAGCTGCTGCACAAGGCGGTGATGGCGGCCTGCGACGGCCTCGACGGCCTTAAGGACGGCCAGATCGACAACCCGCGCGCTTGCCGTTTCGACCCGGCCCGCATCCAGTGCAAGTACGCGCGCCAAACGACCGCCGGCCAGTGCCTTACCCCCGCTCAGGTAGGCGTGGCCCGCGACATCTACCGTGGCCCCGTCGATGCGAAGACCGGTCGCCACCTCACGCTCGGAGGCCTGCAGTACGGTTCGGAGCTCCAGTGGGGCAGCCTCGGTCGGAGCCTCGACGCCGCCCAGGGCATGATGCGCAACATCGTCTATGGCTCCAGCAAGCCGCCGGGGCTGAAGCTGACGGACCTGACGTTCGATGAGGCCTTGCTGCGGGACGTCATGACCCGGCCTTCCGGCTGGATCGACATGTACGACGCCGACCTGACGAGGTTCCGCGACTCCGGCGGCAAGCTGCTGGTCTGGGAGGGCGCGGCCGATCCCAGCCCGGGGCCGAACCAGTCGCCCTACTATTACCAGCGGGTGCGCGACGCGATGGGGGGAACGGCGAAGGTCCGGGAGTTCTACCGCATGTTCTTCCTGCCCGGCGTCTATCACTGCCGCGGCGGTTACATGCCGTACGAGGCCAACTTCCTGGGTGCGACGGTGAACTGGGTGGAACGCGGGGTCGCTCCGGACATGGTCGTGGCCGCCGCGCCCCTCTCCGATGGCGGGCGGCGCACGCGGCCGGTCTACGCCTATCCGGTGGCTGCCAGGTACAAGGGGGCCGGCGACATCAATGACGCCGCCAGCTTCACCGCCGTGTGGCCGAAGGCCGATCCGGACGACCGCTTCGCCTGGGCCGGCGAGGAGATCGCGGCCGAGGTGCTGAACGCTCGCCGCAACGCCGCCGCTCAGGTCGGTTCCGCCCCCTGACGGGGCGTTGACCGGCGGTGTGTCGGCTCTCCATAGTCCTGGCAAGGCCCGCGCCTGTCGGGTCATGGGGAGCGACGTCGTGTACCGTGGGATTGGATCTGTCGTCGCCGGCCTTGCGGCCGGCCTATTGGTGACCTCGGCGGCGGCGCCCGCCGCCAGCGCGCCGCGCGACGAGTCCCGGCTCCTGAAGCCGATCCCCTGGACCAAGCCCAACATCACCAAGGTGGTCGGCCTCGGCTACACCGAACTTGGGGTCGAGATGGACGTCGCGGCGGTCGACATGGTGACGGTCGAGGGGCGCGCCTGCGTCAAGGCGAACGCCGTCGCCTTCGACGTCGACGATCGCTACGCCTTCGACATCGACGAGCCGGTCGAGCTGACGCTGACCTATGCCCCCGGCGAGACGACGGCCCGCGCCATCATCGCCGCCTGGGACCAGAATGGCGGGGAGGGGCATGGCCGGCTTTCCGTCAAGCCCGAGCCCGGGGCGACGTTCCGCACCGTGACCGTCACCCTCGACCGCGCCCGGCTGGCGGGCCTGGGCGCCGCCCAAACCGACATCGCCCTGGCCGGCGAACGGGGCCAGGTCACGCTCTGCGATGTCGCCATCGCCCGCAGCGGCAAGACCGCCGCCCTGCCGCCCGCCGGCCAGCTGCGGCTGAGGGTGATAGACCCCAAGAGCGGCAAGCCGATCCCCGCCCGGGTCGGGGTGTACGACGCCTCCGGCCGCTTGCCGATGCCGGGCCCGCAGGCGGTGGAGATCCGCCGGTTCTCAGACAAGGTCCGCCGGCATTGGGTGAACGAGCGGACCATGTGGCCGTCCCCGAACCGCCAGGCCTTCTACATCGACGGATCGTACGAAGCCGACCTGCCGGCCGGCCGCTACGAACTGGCCATCACCCGCGGCCCGGAGTTCCGCGCCCATCATGGCGCCTTCGAGATCAAGGCGGGCCAACCCACTGAGGTCAGCGTGTCTCTGGACCGCTTCCAGGATCTGCCGGCCCAAGGCTGGTACTCGGGGGAATCCCACCTCCACCTCAGCCGCGAGCAGGTTGTGGACAAGGATGTCTTCGCCCAGGTCGCCGCGGAGGACCTGAAGGTCAGCAACCTCCTGGAAATGGGCAACATCGACGGGACCTATTTCCGCCAGCCCGCCTGGGGCGCCGCCGGGCGATACGAGCGCGACGGCTACATCATGGTCTCCGGCCAGGAAGACCCGCGCACCGGGCACCGTGGCCACACCATCCAGTGGAACCTGAAGGCCCCGGTCCACCAGCCGCCGGAGCGGTTCTATTCCTACCACCGGGTGTTCGAGGAAGCCCGCAGGCAGGGCGCGCTGACCGGCTATGCCCACCTCGGCGAGTTGTTCAACGGTCCCCGAGGCCTGGCGCTCGACGTGCCCTTCGGCCTCATCGACTTCATCGAGGTGCTGCAGGGCGGCCGCCTGCACACCGAGGCCTGGTACAGCTTCCTGAACCTCGGCTTCCGCATCTCGCCGGTGGCCGGCGCCGACTATCCGTTCTTCGGCCCGACCCTGCCGGGCGTCGAGCGGACCTATGTGAAGGTCGACGGCCGGCTGACCGCCGACCGCTGGTTCGACGCCTTCAAGGCCGGCCGGGCCTACGTCACGAACGGCCCGTTCCTGGAGTTCAAGGTCAACGGTCGCGAGATGGGCTCGGAGATCCGCGTGCCGAAGGGCGCGCGGTTGGATGTCGCCGCCCTTGCCACCATGAACCCGGACCACGAGAAACTGACCCGCATCGAACTCGTCGTCCTCGGCGACATCGCCGCCAAGGTCGACGCGACGGATGGCGGGAAGGTCGAACTCCGCCAGCAGATCGTCGCCGACCGCAGCATGTGGATCGCCGTTCGCGCCTATGGTCAGCGGCAGGAGCGCTGGAACACCACCGCCGCCCACAGCGCCCCGATCTACGTCGTCGTCGATGACCAGCCGACCTGGAACGCGGCGAAGGCGCCGGAACTCGTCCAGCTGCACCGGACGAACCTGAAGGCACTGCTGGAGAAGCCCGTCGATCCGACCGAAGATCTAGAAGGCTTCGAGACCGGCCCTAGCCTCGTCGGTCAGTGGGAGGCCCAGCTGCCGGCGATCCGGGCCCGCGTTGGCGAGGCCAATGCGAGGTACGACGCCCTGTTGGCCCGCCTGGCGAAGTCGCAGGGGCGGTAAGCCTAGTTGTAGGCGACCGTCACGTTGAAGGTGGTCGAATAGGCGCCGGCCACTGTGCTCGACTGAAGGGTCACCTGGCCGCCGATGTTGAACTGCACCGTGCCGCCGCCGCCGATCTGGCCGCCGGTCATGCTCGACTGCAAGTTCACCGGCAGGGTCTCCGAGCCGCCCTGTCGCGTCAGGTTGATGTTCGAGGGAAAGGTGACGTTGATGTTGGCGTTCGGCTGACCGGTGACCGTGAAGTTGGCGCGGGTCGGCGTGCTGCCGCTGGCCTGCGACAGGTTCGAGGTGCTGACGGCGCCGTTGTTGGCGTCGATCTGGATGGTTCCGGAACCGCTGGTCGGCCGGAAGACGGTGCCGAAGCTGAGGTCGGAGTTCTTGTCGACGACCAGCACCGGTTGCATGACCGTGATGCTGCCGCTGGCCGACTGGCTGGTCTGGGCGGCGGCCCGGCCGGCCATGGCGAGGGCGGCGGCCGCCAGAGCGGCCGGCAAGGCGGCGTGAATGATCGAGGTCTTGAACAGCGGCCCGTCTCCGTCTGGCACACGCCCTAGGTTGCAAACCAAGGCGAAGCAACTGCGGCGCCGCTTCCCGCAACCGCGAGTGGCGAGCTGCGAAGCTTTCTCAACTTTGAGGGATCAAATTCGCGGAACGTCGGTCGGCGGCTAACCGCCGATCTCCTTGGCCACCGCCTCGCCGACCTTGATCCCATCGACGGCCGCCGAAAGGATGCCGCCCGCATATCCGGCGCCTTCACCGGCCGGATAGAGGCCGCGCACATTGAGGCTCTGGAAGTCGACGCCGCGGGTCATACGGATCGGCGAGGAGGTGCGGGTCTCGACGCCCGTCAGCAAGGCCTCCGCGTCGTCGTAGCGCGCGATCTTGCGGCCAAAGACCGGAATGGCCTCGCGCATCGCCTCGATCACATAGTCCGGCATCAACGGGGCGAGATCGGTCGGCCTGACGCCCGGCCGATAGCTCGGGACCACCTCGCCCAGGGCAGCCGATGGCCGGCCGGCCAGGAAGTCGCCGACCAACTGTCCCGGCGCGAAGTAGTCGCCGCCGCCGGCCACGAAGGCGCGGCTCTCCAGCTCTCTTTGGAGCGCGATGCCGGCCAGCGGGTGCTCGCTTGGATAGTCCGCCGGCGAGATGCCGACCACGAAACCGGAATTGGCGTTCCGTTCGTTGCGCGAATACTGGCTCATGCCGTTGGTGACCACGCGGCCGGGCTCCGACGTCGCCGCCACGACCGTGCCGCCCGGACACATGCAGAAGCTATAGACGGTCCGGCCGTTGCGGGCGTGGTGCGACAGCGAATAGGCGGCGGCTCCAAGGTCCGGGTGGCCGGCGCAGGGGCCGAACAGCGCCCGGTCGATCCAGGACTGCGGATGCTCGATGCGGAAGCCGATCGAGAACGGCTTGGCCTCGAAGTGGACCCCGCGGTCGTACAGCGTCTGGAAGGTGTCGCGGGCCGAATGGCCGACGGCGAAGACGACATGGTCCGCCTCGACGAACTCGCCCGTGTGCAGGTGGACTCCGCGCAGGCGCGGGCCGCCGTCCGCGCCGCGGCTGAGCTCGATGTCCGTGACCCGGCGTTCGAACCGGTATTCGCCGCCCAGGGCCTCGATCTTGGCGCGCATGGCTTCAACCATGGTCACCAGCCGGAAGGTGCCGATGTGCGGGTGGGCGTCGGTCAGGATCTCGGGCGGCGCGCCGGCTTCCACGAACTCGGTCAGCACCTTGCGGCCGAGGAAGCGCGGGTCTTTGATCTGGCTGTAGAGCTTGCCGTCGGAGAAGGTGCCGGCGCCGCCCTCGCCGAACTGGACGTTGGACTCAGGGTTCAGCTCACTCCGGCGCCACAGGGCCCAGGTGTCCTTGGCGCGCTCGCGTACGACCTTGCCGCGATCGAGGATGATCGGCCGGAAACCCATCTCGGCGAGAATCAGTCCGGCGAACAGGCCGCAAGGGCCGGCGCCGATCACCACCGGCCGCAGCGGCAGGGCCGGGGGCGCCTTGGCGACGGGCCGGTAGGCGGTGTCTGGCGTCGGCCGGACGTGCGGATCGTCCGCCAGACGCGCCAGCACCGCGGCCTCGCCCGTCACTTCGACGTCGACGATATAGACCTTGAGGATCGCCGCCTTCTTGCGCGCGTCGTGCGCCCGCTTCCACACCGACCAGCGGATGAGGTCGTGCGCCGCCACGCCCAGCCGCTGGGCGATCGCCGCCGGCAGGTCTTCGGGCGGGTGGTCGAGGGGGAGCTTGAGTTCGGAGATCCGCAGCATCGGCGCCTATGTAGCGGCTCTCGTCGGCCAGCGCATGGGCAGCGCCCGAGCCTTCGGCGGCCCGGGCGTCCCGTGGCGGCCTAGCTGACCCGCTCGTAGGCCAGGCTCAGGCCCTGGCCGACGCCGACGCAGAGGGTGGCGAGGCCATAGCGGCCGCCGTTGGCCTCGAGCTGGCGCAGGCCGGCGATGACCAGCCGGGTTCCCGAGGCGCCG
>NZ_JBIIGK010000116.1:0-9491 GCF_044236515.1 Phenylobacterium sp. | reverse complement strand
GCGGCGTAAAAGCGGCGCCATCCAAAACCAACGAGCGGCTCCAAGATGACCGACGCCTCCCGGGCCCCGCGCGAGCGGCCCATGTCGCCCCACCTCTCGGTCTGGCGCTGGCACATCACCATGCTGACCTCGATCCTGCACCGGGCGACCGGCGTGGCGCTCTACGTCGGCGCCCTGATCGGCGCGGCGTGGGCGGTGTCGCTGGCCAGCGGGCCGGAGGCCTATTCGACCTTCCAGGGCCTGCTCGGCTCGCCGCTCGGCCTCGTGGTGATGTTCGGCCTGACCTGGTCGGTGTTCTATCACCTGGCGAACGGCATCCGGCACGTGGTCTGGGACCTCGGTCACGGGCTCGACGTGAAGAGCGCCAACGCCAGCGCGGTGCTGGTCATCGCCTTCGCCTGCGCCGCTACCCTGGCCGTCTGGGCCATCGCCTTCATGACCGGAGCGCTCTGATGGCCAGCTATCGCACCCCCCTGTCCCGGGCCCGCGGCCTCGGCGCCGCCGGCCACGGCGTCGGCGTGTGGATCGGCGAGCGAGTCGGCGGCATCGCCCTCGTGCCGCTGACGCTGTGGGGCGTGTTCGGCGTCCTGCGCCTGGCGGCCAACGACTACGCCTTCGCGGTCGCCTGGATCGGCAATCCCGTCAACGCCACCCTGATGGTCCTGCTGCTGGGCGTCAGCTTCTGGCACATGCACGACGGTCTGCGGGTGATCGTCGAGGACTATGTCCACACGACCCTTGGCAAGGCCGGCGCCCTGCTGGCCAACCTGTTCGTCTGCGGCCTCGGCGGCGCGCTGGCGGTGTTCTCCATCCTGAAAGTCGCCTTCGGCGGCGGAGCCTACTGACGCATGTCGGCCTACCAATTCATCGACCACAAGTTCGACGTCGTCGTCGTCGGGGCGGGCGGCTCGGGTCTTCGCGCCGCGCTCGGCTGCGCCCAGGCCGGCCTGAAGACGGCCTGCATCACCAAGGTGTTTCCGACCCGCTCGCACACCGTGGCGGCGCAGGGCGGCATCTCGGCCAGCCTCGGCAACATGGGCGAGGACGACTGGCGCTGGCACATGTACGACACCGTCAAGGGGTCGGACTGGCTGGGCGACCAGGACGCCATCGAATACCTCTGCCGCAACGCGCCGGCGGCGGTCTATGAGCTGGAGCACTGGGGCGTCCCGTTCAGCCGCACGGCCGACGGCAAGATCTACCAGCGCGCCTTCGGCGGCATGACCCGCAATTACGGCGAGGCGCCGATCCAGCGCACCTGCGCGGCGGCCGACCGCACCGGCCACGCCATGCTGCACACCATGTACGGCCAGAGCCTGGCGCACGAGACCGAGTTCTTCATCGAGTACTTCGCCCTCGACCTGATCATGGACGAGGGCGTGTGCCGCGGCGTGACGGCGTGGAAGCTCGACGACGGCACCCTGCACCGCTTCCAGGCGCAGCTCGTCATCCTGGCGACCGGCGGATACGGCCGCGCCTACTTCTCGGCGACCAGCGCCCACACCTGCACGGGGGACGGCGGCGGCATGGCCCTACGCGCCGGCCTGCCGCTGCAGGACATGGAGTTCGTCCAGTTCCACCCGACCGGCATCTACGGCTCAGGCTGCCTGATCACCGAGGGCGCCCGCGGCGAGGGCGGCTACCTGACCAACTCCGAGGGCGAGCGGTTCATGGAGCGCTATGCGCCGACCGTGAAGGACCTCGCGCCCCGCGACATGGTCAGCCGGGCGATGACCATGGAGATCCGCGAGGGCCGTGGCGTCGGTCCGAAGAAGGACCACATCTTCCTGCACCTCGACCACCTGGACCCGAAGATCCTGGCCGAGCGCCTGCCGGGCATCTCGGAGAGCGCCAAGATCTTCGCCGGCGTCGACGTCACCAAGGAGCCGATCCCGGTGCTGCCGACGGTGCACTACAATATGGGCGGCATCCCGACGAACTTCTACTCGGAGGTCGTCACCAAGGCCGGCAAGAACCCCGATCAGGTGGTGCCCGGCCTGATGGCCGTCGGCGAGGCCGCCTGCGTCAGCGTCCACGGCGCCAACCGCCTCGGCTCCAACAGCCTGATCGACCTCGTGGTGTTCGGCCGCTCGGCGGCCCTGCGCGCGGCCGACACGATCAAGGCCGGCGCGGCCCAGCCGGAGCTGAAGCCGCAGCACACCGAGAGCCACCTCGCCCGTTTCGATCGCCTGCGCACCGCGTCCGGCGGCACGACCACGGCGGAGCTGCGGCTCGAGATGCAACGAGCCATGCAGGAAGACGCCGCCGTCTATCGGACGAGCGACGCCCTCGCCAGCGGCGTGCGGCGGATGATCGAGGTCAACGCCAAGCGGCCGGACCTCAAGGTCGCCGACCGCTCGATGATCTGGAACACCGACCTGATGGAGACCCTGGAGCTCGACAACCTGATCGGCCAGGCGGTCGTCACGGTGGTCGGGGCCCACAACCGCACCGAAAGCCGCGGCGCCCACGCGCACGAGGACTTCCCGGAGCGCGACGACAAGACGTGGATGAAGCACACCCTGGCCTGGTTCGACGACGCCACGGGCAGGACGACCATCGACTACCGGCCGGTCCACGACTTCACCATGACCGACGAAATCAAGCCGTTCCCGCCCAAGGCGCGGGTCTACTGACCGGGCCGGCCGTGGCTTTGCGCGACACAGACGCCGATTGGCGGACGCTGGGCGAGACCCAGCCTTACTGGGCCGTGCTCAGCCACCCGGATTACCGGACCGAGAGCCTGACCCCGGCGCGGATCGAGGCCTTCTACCAGTCCGGCCGCGACTACATCGGCCAGGTGCTGGACTGGCTTGAGGACGCGACCGGTTCGCGCCCGGCCGGACCGGCGCTCGACTTCGGCTGCGGCGTCGGCCGCCTGACGGAGGCCATGGCCGAACATGTGTCGTCGGTCACCGGCGTCGACGTGTCTCCCGGCATGCTGGAGCTGGCGCGTGGGCGCGGCGGCCGGGCGGTCTACATCGAGGCGCTGCCCGAAGGCCGGTTCGACTGGATCAACTCGTTCATCGTCTTCCAGCACATCCCGCCGGCGCGGGGACTGGAGCTGATCGACGTGCTGCTGGCGCGGCTTGCGCCCGGTGGGTTCGTCAGCCTGCAGGTCACGACCTGGTTCGAAGATCGCCACCAGCCGCCGGAATCGGCGCCGCGCCGCGACCTGTTCGGCCGCCGCAAGCCGGCGCCGGACTGGCGCCTGGCGCACGAGACCGGCTCGATCTTCATGTATACCTACGACCTTTCCGAGGTCGTTCGCCGGCTCAACCTCGCCGGCCTCGACGAGCTGAAACTCGTCCACACCGATCACGACGGCCACCACGGCGTCATCATTCTCGGCCGGCAGGCCACGCAGCCGCGTCACGCTTAGGGCACGCACACCATGGTCCAGCTCACCCTTCCCAAGAACTCGAAGGTCACGCCCAAGGGGAAGCACTACCCCGCGCCGGCCGACGCCGCGAAGGTCAAGACCTTCAAGATCTATCGCTACGACCCGGACAGCGGCGAGAACCCGCGATGGGACACCTACGACGTCGATGTCAGCCAGTGCGGGCCGATGGTCTTGGACGTGCTGATCCACATCAAGAACACCGTCGACCCGACGCTCACCTTCCGGCGCTCCTGTCGCGAGGGGATCTGCGGTTCGTGCGCGATGAACATCGACGGGCGCAACACGCTGGCGTGCATCCATGGCCACGAGGACTGCTCGGGCTCGAAGGTGCCGATCAGCCCCCTGCCGCACATGCCGGTGGTCAAGGACCTGGTGCCGGACCTGACGCTGTTCTACGCCCAGTACGCCTCGATCGAGCCCTGGCTGCAAACCGAGACGCCGGAGCCGCGCACCGAGTGGAAGCAGAGCCCTGAGGACCGCGAGAAGCTGGACGGCCTCTATGAGTGCATCCTGTGCGCCTGCTGCTCGACCAGCTGCCCGAGCTACTGGTGGAACCAGGAGAAGTACCTCGGCCCGGCCGCCCTGCTGCACGCCTACCGCTGGATCATCGACTCCCGCGACGAGTCGACCGGCGAGCGGCTGGACGACCTCGAAGACCCGTTCAAGCTCTATCGCTGCCACACGATCATGAACTGCGCCCAGGTCTGCCCGAAGGGCCTGAACCCCGCCAAGGCCATCGCCGAGGTCAAGAAGATGCTGGCCGAGCGGGTCAGCTAGGCCGCGCGGGCGCCGTAGGGAAGCCCCGATGAGCCAGGGCCAGGTGGTGATCGTCGGCGCCGGCCACGCCGGCGGCACGGCGGCGGCGTTGCTGCGCCAGTACGGCCACGAAGGCCCGATCGTGCTGGTCGGCGAAGAGCCGATCGCGCCCTACCAGCGGCCACCGCTGTCGAAGGCCTGGCTGAAGGGCGAGGCGGACGCGGACTCGCTGGCCTTGCGGCCGGTGGAGTTCTACGGCGAGCACGGCATCGACTTCCGGCCCAACGTGCGGGCCGAGCGGCTGGAGCGCAGCGCCCGGCGGGTTCACCTGTCGGACGGCTCGAGCCTCGCCTACGACACCCTGATCCTGGCCACCGGCGCGCGGGCGCTTTCCTTGCCGATCCCGGGGGCGGACCTCGCGGGCGTCACCAGCCTGCGGACCGCGGCGGACGCCGAGGCGCTGAAAGAGGCCCTGGCGCCGGGCAAGCGGCTGGCGGTGGTCGGCGGCGGCTACATCGGCCTGGAGGTGGCGGCGTCCGGCCGGGCGCTGGGCGCCGAGGTCGTGGTGCTGGAGCGCGAGCCGCGGCTGCTGGCGCGGGTGGCGTGCGAGGCGCTGTCGGACTTCTTCCAGGGCTATCACGAGAAGAACGGCGTCCGTTTCGAGCTCGGCTGCAGCGTCAGCGGCTTCGAGGGCGCTGACGGCCGCGTCACCGGCGTCCGCCTGGCCGACGGCCGGGTGCTGGACTGCGATGTGGCGGTGGTCGGCGTCGGGGCGGCGCCGAACGATGAGCTGGCGGCCGATTGCGGCCTGGAAACGGCGCGCGGCGTGGTCGTCGACCTCAACGCCCGCACCTCCGACCCCGACATTTTCGCCATCGGCGACGTCGCCCACCGGCCGATGCCGATCTACGACCGCATGTTCCGGATGGAGAGCGTCCCCAACGCCCTGGAGCAGGCCAAGCAGGCGGCGAGCGCCATCACCGGCCGTCCCGCGCCGACCGGGGAATGCCCCTGGCAGTGGTCGGACCAGTACGACCTGAAACTGCAGATCGCCGGCTACGCCTTCGACGTCGACGAGGTGCTGGTGCGCGGCGATCCGGCCAGCGGAAGGTTCGCCGTCTTCCACCTGAAGGGCGATCTCGTGCAGGCGGTCGAGGCGATCAACGCCCCGCCCGAGTTCATGATGGGTAAGCAGCTCATCCTCGCCCGCCGGCCGGTCGACAAGGCCCGGCTTGCAGACCCGTCGGTTTCCATGAAAGAGGTCGCCGCCTGATCGGCGAGCGCAGCGTATGGCCAAAATCACCTACATCGAACACGACGGGACCGAGCATACGGTCGAGGTGCGGCCGGGCCTGTCGGTGATGGAAGGCGCGATCAAGAACAACGTGCCGGGCATCGACGCCGACTGCGGCGGCGCCTGCGCCTGCGCCACCTGCCACGTCTATGTCGACGAAGCCTGGCGCGAGGCGACGGGGACCCAGTCGGCGATGGAGGAATCCATGCTGGACTTCGCCGAAGGCGTCGAGGCCAACAGCCGGCTGTCCTGTCAGATCCGCGTCACCGACGCGCTGGACGGTCTGATCGTCCGCATGCCGGAGAGCCAGCACTAGCAACCAGGTTCGCGGGGGCGGGCGCTTTTCAACTCAAGGAGGCGAAAGATGATCCGCAAGGCCAATGCTGTCTGGACAGGCGCCGGCAAGGACGGGGCCGGAAAGCTCACCTCGCCGTCGGGCGTGCTCGCCGAGACCCCTTACGGCTTCAAGAGCCGCTTCGAGGAAGGTCCGGGCACGAACCCGGAGGAGTTGATCGCCGCGGCCCACGCCGGCTGCTTCTCCATGGCCCTGGCGTTCGGTCTGCAGGCCGCCGGCTTCACCGCCGAGGAAATCCGCACCGAGGCGGCCGTCAGCCTCGAGGCGGAGGGCCAGGGCTTCCGCATCACCCGCTCGGCCCTGACGCTGAACGCCAAGATCCCGGGGATCGACGACGCGAAGTTCCGGGAGATCGCCGAGGGGGCCGAGAAGAACTGCCCGGTCTCCAAGTTGCTCAACGCCGAGATCACCCTCGACGCGACGCTGGAAGGCTGAGGATAGAAAAGAGCCGGCGCGAGGTCTCCCTCGGCCGGCCCGTTGCCTGTCCTCTGCTTCGCGGGGAAGACTGGACTCTCGCCTCAAGCCGCCGCCTTCCAGTGGGGCTCGAGCACGACGTGGTGCGGGCAGGGGGCGACGGCGCCTTGCGGCAGGCCGGCGATCTCGTTGGCGAAGCCGTGGTTGACGTCGCGGTGGTGGGCCTCGTCGGCGCGGACCACCTCGACGACGTCGCGCAGAGTGGCGGTCGCCGGCAGGTTCCAGTAGCGCAGGGCGATGGCCGGGGCGGCGACGTTCTCCGAGCGGCCCTCGTCGATCTCGGCGAGGTAGTGGGTGTAGCTGATCACCGCCTCTTCCTCGAAGTAGCCGACGACGCGGTGGGCGGTCTTCGGGCTGGCCAGGTAGAGGCCGAAGAAGAACAGGTAGAACACCCATTGGGCGGCGACGACGACGAAGCGCTCGAAAGCGGTGGGCTTGGCGACCTCGATGAAGGTCATCAGGTGCATCCGCTCGTTCTCGGCCTCGTCCATCAGGGTCTTGATCCAGCCTCGGTCGTCCTGCATGCGGCGCAGGCACTTGAGGTGGTTGAGGGTCGCGCCGACCATGCCCGGAACGGCGGCGACGGTCTCCAGCACCACGGCCCGGTGGCCGTAGCGCTTGGCGAAGAAGGTGTCGGCGCAGAAGCGCAAGGCCTTCACGAAGCCGAACGCGATCCGGTCCGAGACGCCGGCGGGGCGATGGTGGACCGAAAGGTCGACAAGGGGGGCGGTCATCGGTGAACTCCTTTGGCTGAGCGCCCTCGTTGCGGGCTCCAGCGATGGCCGACGATTTAGATTCGGCGGCCGCCCGGCGAAATTGGGAGTTGTCCGTACGTGACATCCCGTAGGGTGGGTCCGGCGCGCGCCGCTAAGAAGGGACCGATGCCGTTTCGAATAGCGCCTCCGGCCACGGCCCTGGCCCGACACCTCGGCGGCGCGACCATCGCCTTTGCCGCCGCCGCCGCCGGCCTCGCGCTGCGGCTGGCGCTGGCGCCGGTGCTCGACGACCGGGCGGTGTTCCTGTTCTTCGTGCCGGCGGTCGTGCTGGCCTCCGCCTATGCCGGCCTTTGGGCGGGCGCCTACGCGACGATGATCGGCATCGCCGGCGGGGTCTACGCCGCCTCGCGCGGGGCGCCGCTGGAGGCCGGCGACGTGGTCAGCGCCGGCGTGTTTGGCGTGGTCTGCGCCACCATCGTCACTGGCGGCGAGTGGTTCCAGCGGGCACGGGCTGAGGCGCTGGCGGTCAACCGCGACCTCGCCGAGCGGCAGGCGCACCTGAGGTCGATCCTCGACACCGTGCCGGACGCGATGATCGTCATCGACGAGGCCGGGACCGTGGGTTCGTTCTCCCCCGCCGCCGAGCGGACCTTCGGCTGGCGGGCCGAGGAGGTCATCGGCCGCAATGTCGCCATGCTGATGCCGGAGCCCGACCGCGGCGCCCATGACGCCTACCTCGGCCGCTACTACGAGACCGGCGAACGGCGGATCATCGGCCGCGAGCGCGTGGTGACCGGCGAGCGCCGCGACGGGACGCCGTTCCCCATGGAGCTGGCGGTTGGGGAAGTGCGCACCGAGCGGGGCCGGTTCTTCACCGGCTTCGTCCGCGACCTGACCGAGCGTCAGGCGGCTGAGGCGCGGGTCCAGGCGTTGCAGAGCGAGCTCGTCCACATCTCCCGCGTCACGGCGATGGGCGAGATGGCGTCCGCCCTGGCGCACGAACTGAACCAGCCGCTGGCGGCGATCGGCGCCTATCTGAAGGGCTCGACGCGGATGCTGGCGCAGCCCTCGCCGGACCCTGCTCGGCTGAGCGAGGCGCTGACCAAGGCCGCCGAGCAGGCGCTGCGGGCCGGCGAGATCATCCGCCGTCTGCGCGAGTTCGCCGCGCGCGGCGAGACCGAGCGGCGCATCGAGAGCCTGCGCTCGATCGTCGAGGAGGCCGCCGCCCTGGCCCTGGTGGGCGCCCAGGAGACCGGCGTCGTCGCCACCTTCCGCTACGACCCCTCCATCGACCAGGTGATGGCTGACCGGGTGCAGATCCAGCAGGTGGTGCTGAACCTGATCCGCAACGCCATCGACGCCATGAGCGGCCCCGGTTCGGAGACGACGCCCGGCGGCCGGCGCGAGATCGCCGTGGCGGTTGAGCCGGACGGGCCGGGCATGGCCCAGGTGCGGGTCGCCGACACCGGCCCGGGGATCGATCCGGAGGTCGCGGCCCAGCTGTTCACCCCCTTCGTCACCACCAAGCGCGAGGGCATGGGGGTCGGCCTGTCGATCTCGCGCACCATCGTCGAGGCGCACGGCGGGCGCATCTGGGTCGAGCCGACGCCGGGCGGCGGCGCGACCTTCCGATTCACCGTAAGAACCGCCGGGGCGGAGGAGACTTCGAATGACTGAGGGCCGAACCAACGGCGGCGTGGTCCACGTGGTCGACGACGATCCGGCGCTGCGCGACGCGCTGGGCTTCCTGCTCGACACCGCCGGCTTCCAGGCGAAAGTCTACGACGGGCCGATGGCGTTGCTGGAGGCGCTGCCAAACCTCGCCGTCGGCTGCATCCTCACCGACGTGCGGATGCCGCAGATGAGCGGCCTCGACCTGATCCGCCGCCTGCGGGCGGAAGGGGTGACCCATCCGGTGATCGTCATGACGGGCCATGCCGACGTGCCCCTGGCCATCGAGGCGATGCGCCTCGGAGTGAGCGATTTCGTCGAGAAGCCTTTCGACGACGACCTGCTGGTCTCCGCAATAGAGCACGCGCTGAAGGCCGGCGTGGCCCGCAGCCAGCGGGAGGGCGAGCGCGCCGCCATTCTGGCGCGGATGGAGGCCCTGTCGGGGCGGGAGATGGAGGTCCTCCAGGGCCTGGTGGAGGGCAAGCCGAACAAGGTCATCGCCTTCGACCTCGGCATCAGCGCCCGGACCGTCGAGGTGCACCGGGCCCATGTGATGACCAAGATGAACGCCCGCAGCCTGTCGGACCTGGTGCGGATGAGCCTGGTGGCCGGGCCGGACCCGGCGGCTACGTAGACCCCCGTACGGACATAACCGAATTTCGGCCGCGCGGACCGGGGGCCATTCTCAGGCGACGTTCAACAGCGCCCAAGGGAGCCCGCCATGTCCGGCCAGCACGCCTATCTCGCCATGATCCTCGCCGCCTTCGCCACCTTCGTCGGCACCCTCGGCGGCGTCAGCGCCTATGCGTGGTTGAAGCGGGG
>NZ_JBIIGK010000115.1:0-9520 GCF_044236515.1 Phenylobacterium sp. | reverse complement strand
CCGCCAGCTGCGGATTGCGCTCATAGAGGGTGCGCAGCGGGATCGCGGCCAGGTCGTCGGCCCGCACCTTCGACAGCGCGCCGCCGTAGCGGCCGATCGGCGTGCGGACGGCGTCGCAGAGGTAGACGTCCCGATCCATGCTTCTGATCCTCGAATGCCGCGCCCGAGCCGGCGCGTCGTTCGACTACCATCACCCGCTCGGGCACGCCAAGCGCCCGTTAGAATTTCGGCGGCGTGGCCACGAACACCAGGCGGGAGGATCGGGTCTGTCGGCCCTCGGCGTCGAAGTCGGTCAGTTCGCTGACCAGGGCGCGGCCGCCGTCCATCGGCGCGCGCTTCAGCACCCGTACGACGCGGCCGTTCACGCGGTGCTCAACGATGCGGTGCGTGGTGTCGACCGAGCGGGCGACGACCTCCATCGGCACAGCGGTGATGGTCCCGTCCGGCGCAATGTTGAAGGTGTGGGTCGCGACCGGCGCGCCGTCGTACCGCACGCGCAAGGACAACAGGCTGCGGCTGCCGGTCTTGCCGGCGACTTCCGAGAAGTAGGTCTCCTCGTCGCCGCGGACGGTGATCGTCAGGCGCTGGGTGTAGTCGCTGCTGGCGGTCGATTGGGCGGGATCGTAGGTCCACACCCCGGTGAACGGGTCCCGGTCGGCGGCCCTGGCCGGCGCGGCGGCGGCCAGGGCGAGGGCGGCGCAGAGGCCAAGACGTATCTTCATGCGGGTTTCCTCTTGAGCTCGCCGCGGCTATTCCGCCGCCGGCATCATCCGGGCGTTGGTCAGGAAGCGCCGTAGGGTGGTCGGCTCCAGCGGCTTGGCCAGGATGGTGACGCCCAGCGACCGGGCGTCGGCGATCACCTCTTCGTCGCGGGCGGCAGTGACGAAGGCGACGCGGCCCAGCCGATGCCGACCCAGCCGGCGGATCAACTCCGCGCCCGTCGGTCCGGCCCCGAGGTGATAGTCGATCAGCGCCACGTCCCAGGTCCGACCCAGCAACATCGCCTCCTCGGCGGAGGCCGCCTTGTCGGTCTTGCCGCCCCAGCGTCCGATCAGGGCGACGATGCTTTCGAGGATGTTCGGGTCGTCGTCGATGCACAGCACCCTCATGCCGTTCAGCAAAGCCGTCGGGTTGGGCTGAGGGTTGGGCAGCGACCGCATCGGCGCCACCGGGAGGCTGACCGAGAAGACGCTGCCGGCCCCGACCTTCGAGCGCAGGTCGATCGGATGGTCGAGCAGGGCGCCGATCCGGTCGACGATAGCCAGCCCCAGGCCCATGCCTGGCGCGGCCCCGGCCGCCGCGCCGCGGGTGAACTCGCGGAAGATGCTGCCCCTGACGTCATCCGAAATCCCCGGACCGGTGTCCCAGACCTCGATGCGGATGCGCCCGCCCGCCCGTCGCACCCCGACCAGGACCCGCCCCTTCTGGGTGTAGGACAGGGCGTTGCCGATCAGGTTCTGCAGCACCGACCGCAGCAGGCTGGGGTCGGAGAGCACCCATCGGGTCGAGCCGACGCAGTGAAGCCGCAGGCCTTTGCCCTCGGCGATCGGCAGGAACTCGCGCTGCAACTCCTTCAGGAGGTCGCCGACCGAGACCGGCTGGACATCGGGCTCGACCTTGCCGGCCTCCAGCTTTGACAGGTTGAGCAGCGCCCGCAGCAGCTCGTCGGCCGAGGCGATCGAGCGGTCCGCCTGAACCGCCAGGCGTTGCACGCCGGCCGGGGCCGATTTCAGATCCTCAGCCAGGGCGCCGACGAACAGTCGCGCCGCATGCAGCGGCTGCAGCAGGTCGTGGCTGGCCGCCGCCAGGAACCGGCTCTTGGAGGCGTTGGCGGCTTCGGCCTTGGCGATCGCCTCCTGCAGTTCGACGGTCCGCGTCTCGACCCGGCGCTCCAGGGTCCGGTTGGCCTCCTCCAGCGCATCGGCGGCCAGCGACAGTCGCTTCTCGCGCTTCCGGTCCTCGGAGATGTCGGTGAACGTCGTCACATAGCCGCCGCCCGGGATCGGCGCGCCGGCGCACTTGAGGATCACCCCGTTCTGGCGTTCGCGTTCGTAGATGTGCGGCAGCCGGCGTTGCAGGTTGTTCAGCCGGCGCTGGATGCGTTCCTCGATGTCACCGCGCTCGCCCCACTCGCCCCATTCGCCGTGCACGGCGTTGAACCGAATGACCTCGGCGATGGGCTTGCCGACGTGGATGAAATTCGGCGGGAAATCGAAGAGCCGCAGGTAACGGGCGTTCCAGGCGACGATGCGCAGGTCGCTGTCGACCACGCTGATGCCCTGTTCCATGCTGTCCAGCGCCGCCTGTAGCAGGTCGCGGCTGAACTGCACCGCCTGAGCGGCCTCGTCGAGGATCTGCTTCACCTCTTCCGGGGCCCGGGAGTCGCCTGACAGGGCGACGGCGACGACGCTGCGCGCCGAGGATGAACCGATGGCGCCCGCCAGGCGCCGCTCGATCTCGCGGGCCAGGGCCGGGTCGACGGGATCGTCGTCGTCCAGGCTGCGGCCGAACTGGTGGGCGAGATCGGAGAAGCAGCGATGCGCCGCCTGGGCGCCAAGGAACCGCACCGTCAGGTCGCGGAGGTCACGCACATTGCCGGCGAGTTCACCCTTCTGGGCGCCGAGTTCATGCAGGTCGCGGCCCATGTACAGCGCCGACTGGACGCGTTCGGAGAGGCTGAGCGGCCTCGCCAGCGAGACGACGATGAAGAGGACGGTGTTGAGGCTGAGGCTCCAGATCGCCGCCACCACCGCGGGGTCGCCTTGGCCCATCCAGGCCGGCGAGGTGGTCCAGCCGACCTGCGGCAGCATCAGGGCGTAGAACCAGACGCAGAAGCCGGCGGCGAGGCCAGTGATGGCGCCAGCCGCCGACCCGCGGCGCCAGGCGACCGCCCCGACCAGCGAGGGCGCGAACTGCGCGGCGGCGACGAAGGCGGTGATGCCGATCGAGGCGAGCCCCTCGGCGGGGTTCAATTCGCCGACGTAGAAGGCGGCGAGCCCCAGCAGGCTGACGATGGCTATGCGGCGGACCAGCAGGATCGCGGCGGCATGGTCAGCGAACCGGGTCTTCTCTTTCCACCGCCGGCTGGCGACCAGCGGCAGCACGAGCTCGTTGGAGATCATCGCCGACAGGGCGACCGCCTCGACGATCAACATCGCCGTGGCTGCCGAAAAGCCGCCCAGCAGCACCATGGCCGTCACCACCGGCTGCCCCCACGCCAACGGCGCCTCCAGGACCAGCAGGTCCGGGTTGCCGACGCTCAGGACCTGGTTGGCGAGGGCGATCGGCACAACCAGCAAGGTGGTCAGCAGCAGATATATCGGCAGCAGGCGCCGGGCGCTTTTGGTGTCCTCGGTGTTCTCCAGTTCGACGAAGCCGAGGTGGAACTGGCGCGGCAGGCAGAAGAGCGCGCAGGTCGACAGGACCGTGAAGACGATGAACCTGGCGTCGAAATTCACCGGCCGCGTCAGGGCGCTGCTCGCGAAGTCGACCTTCGGCACGCCCGTCAGGACGACGGTCGCCGCCAGGGCGGCCACCAGCAGACCGCAAAGCTTGACGAGGGATTCGAAGGCCAGCGCCTGAACCAGGCCCCGATTGTGCTCGGTCAGGTCGGCTCGGCGTGCGCCGAACAGGATCGCGAAGCCGGCCAGGATCATCGCCATCACCAGGGCGCTGGAGTAGCTGGCGTCGACCTCCCCGTCGGCCCCGCGCAGCAGCTCCCAGCCGATGAGCAGGGATTTCAGCTGCAGGGCGATGTAGGGCAAAGAGCCCATGATCGCGACCACCGCGACGAGGGCGCCGAGCGGCCGGCTGTTGCCGTAGCGGCCGCCCAGGAAGTCGGCGATCGAGCCGGCGTTCACCCGCTTGGACGCCGCCGAGATCCGTGACCACAGCGGGAACGCCGCGGTCACCGCCAGCACCGGCCCGAGATAGATTGTGGTGTATTCCCAGCCGGACCGGGCGGCGGTCCCGACCGCGCCGAAATAGGTCCAGGTCGTGCAGTAGACGCAGAGCGACAGGGCATAGGCGAGACTGCGCGGCAGATGGCGGCGTCCGCCGGGGCCGCGGTCAGACCGCCACGCGATCAGGAAGAGCAGTGCGACGTAGGCCCCAACGACCGCGATGATCATCCACGAGGTCATGGGCGCCGTTGCCGGTCTGCCGCTCTACGCGACCCATCGGACGTACAAATCCAAACCAAGTCCGGCTCCGTCCGGTCCACCCCAGCAATCTGGCGGTCCGCAAAGACGAGAGGGAATACGACCTTCGTCTCATTTCCCGTCTTGGCCGTGACGTTACCATGACGATCCGCCGGACGCGCGACCGTTTCATCGGATCCATAGTCCCGGCGAGAACAAATATTCAGGGGATTTCCATGGGACAGCGGATCACGTCCATCCGTCACGCACTTCTTCTCGGCGGCTCAATCTTCGCTGTTTCGGCCGGTCAGGCCGCGGCCCAGTCCGACGTCGGCCAGGTCGAGGAGATCAT
Source organism: Phenylobacterium sp. (assembly GCF_044236515.1). Taxonomy (GTDB): domain Bacteria; phylum Pseudomonadota; class Alphaproteobacteria; order Caulobacterales; family Caulobacteraceae; genus Phenylobacterium. The sequence continues at coordinate 5,029 of NZ_JBIIGK010000115.1, read as the reverse complement.
TGTCACAGCGACCAAGCGCGACACCCGGCTGTCGGAGACCCCGATTTCCATCGCCGCCTATAGCCAGGAAAGCCTTGACGTCCGCGGCGTCAAGGACCTGCGCGACGTCGCCAACCAGACGCCGGGCGTCGATTTCAGCCGCAGCGGCCCGACCCGGGTCGCCATCCGCGGTGTCTCCTCGACCGCCGGTGCGGCGACGACGGCGATCTACATCGACGACACGCCGATCCAGGCCCGCAACGCGGCGCTGAACTACAACGGCACGACGCTGCCCTACATTTTCGACCTCGAGCGGGTGGAAGTGCTGCGCGGCCCGCAGGGCACTCTGTTCGGAGCCAGCGCCCAGGGCGGCGCGATCCGCTTCATCACCCCGACTCCTAGCCTCAGCGACTACAGCGCCTACGCCCGCGCCGAGGTCAGCCAGGTCAAGAGCGGCGGCGTCGGTTACGAGGCCGGGATCGCGGTCGGCGGTCCGATCCTGGCTGACAAGCTGGGCTTCCGAGTCAGCGTCTTCCACCGCCAGGAGGCGGGCTGGATCGACCGGGTCAGCTGGCAGAATCCTTCGGTGAAGAACGCTGACACCAATGAGAGCTTCGCCGACGTCATCCGCGCGGCGCTGCTGTTCCAGCCGACCGACTGGCTGGCGATCACGCCGAGCGTCTACTACCAGAACCACAAGATCCAGGACCGCGCCTCGCTGGTCACCCGTTGCCCGACCTCGCCGCTGAATCTGCCGAGCCCGGGCCAGATCGTCGGGGCCGCGCCGCGGCCGACAAACCTCGTGGCCTGCCCGAACGGCCCGTCCGACCCGGACGGCGGCAAGTTCTACAGCTACGCCTCGATAGCCCAGCCGATGTCGGACCACTTCGTCTCGCCGTCGCTGAAAATCAGCGCCGACCAGGCCGGCGTCAACCTGACGTCGGTGACCTCGGTGTTCGCGCGGCACGTGACGCCCGTCTCGGACTCGACCCACGGCAACGACCGGCGCGAGCTCGGCAACAACTGGCTCTATCCGATCACGCCTGGCTACGTGGAATCGATCACCACCGACATCGCCGAGACCTGGCAGAACCTGTTCGCGCAGGAAGTGCGGATCAGCAACACCGACCAGGACAAGCGCTTGAGCTGGACGGTCGGCGGCTACTATTCGCGCAGCGCGCTCGAGACCTACCTGCCATTCTATGCGCCGCACTTCGCCGCGGCCTGGCAGGCCCGCTACGGCGTGCTGCCCGAGCAGCAGAACCATCCGGCGATGTATCCCGGAAAGGGCGACATGGCCGGCATCCGCGGCCGTTACCTGGGCGAGGAGTGGACCATGGAGCACTCCACGGCCCTGTTCGCCAACATCGACTTCAAGATCCTCGACAACCTGACCCTGACGCTGGGCGGGCGGTACGCGAAGGACAAGCTGGACTTCCACGTGCGCGAGAGCGGCCACTACTATGCCGGCGACGTCGCCGTACAGAGCGGCAGCATCACCTCCAAGCCGTTCACGCCGAAGGTGGCGATCGCCTGGCAGGCGACGCCGGACGCGCTCTACTACGCCTCCTATTCCAAGGGCTATCGCACCGGCGGCGTGAACAAGTCGATCGCCGATTTCTGCCTGCCGGAGGCGCAGGCGCTCGGCATCACGCCCGGCAGCTACGATCCCGACACCACCCGCAACCTGGAGGTCGGCACCAAGAACCGGATGTTCGGCGGGCGGCTGCAGTACGAGTTCAGCGCCTATCACATCCGCTGGTCGGGCATTCAGCAGCAACTGCGGCTGTCGAGCTGCGCCTTCAGCCTGGTGGCCAACACAGCCAGCGCGACGTCCAAGGGCTTCGACCTGAACGTCAACGTCACGCCGATGGAGGGCCTGCTGCTCAGCGCGGCGGTCGGCTACACCGACGCCAACTACGACGAGACGATCATCATCGGCACCTCGCCGCTGGTGACCGAGGGCCAGACGCTGGAGGCGCCGCCTTGGACGGTCAATCTGGCGGCCGAGTACAACACCACGCTGCTAGACCGTGAGGTCTTCGCGCGGGCCCAGTTCAACTGGCGGGCGCGGGACACGGGGCCCTACGCTTTCCAGATCCCGGGGACGACCTCCTACGACCCGACCCGGCCGGTGCCGGGCGCGCCGTCGTCGCTCGACCTGCGGGTCGGGGTGGCGGTCAACGAGGGGGTGACGGTCAGCGCCTTCGTCGACAATGCGCTGAACGACGTCAGCTACCTGACCAATACCGCCAACTACCTGTCGGCGGGTCGGGCCGCGCCGCTGTGGGGCGGGACGACCCAGCGGCCGCGGCGGGGGGGCTTGCAGGTGATCGCCAGATACTGATCGAATGGGCGCAGAAGGTTGGGGAGAGAGTGATGCATCGTCGTGACTTCCTCGCCGGCTGCGCCCTGGCCGGAACGCTGGGGCCGGCGGCGGCGGCGCAGGGGCTCATCGAGCCGGCGGTGCGGCAGCTGGCGGCGGGCGGCGAGGACATCGCTGTTCTTAATGCACGCATCTGGACGATGGACCCGGCGCGGCCCAGGGCCGAGGCGGCGCTGGTGCGGGGCGGGCGGATCGTGCGGGTCGGGAGCACGGCGGAGATCCGTCGGCTGGCCGGCGGGGTGCGCCCGTTTGACGCAGGCGGGCGGACGGTCGTCCCGGGGTTCATCGACACTCACACCCACCTGGAGCTGTCGACCTACTACTTCGCCGGTCTGCAGGCCGACATTCATTTCCCGGCGGTCAGCAGCCTTCCGCAGATTTTCGCGGCGATGCGGGCCCATGCGGCCAAGACGCCGCCGGGCGAGTGGGTGATCGGCCGCGGTGGCTTCGGCCTCGCGCAGCAGGTCGCTGAAAAGCGGATGCCGACGCGGGAGGAGCTGGACGCGATCAGCCAGACCCAACCGGTGGTGGTCATGGCCGGGCTGCACGCCTGGTCGATGAACACCGTGGCCTTCAAGAAGCTCGACCTTTGGGACCCGGCCGCAGCGCGGGAGCGGCGCTGGCGCGATGGGCGCCGGATCGTCGGCACGGACGTCGCCCGAGACGCGGACGGCCGGCCGACCGGCGTCGCCACCGAGACCTTCGATCTGATGCCGAACGAGGCGCATTCCTACGTCCGCAAACGTGACGCGCTGCGCAGCCAGGTCGTGCCGCACTTCTCCGCCAAGGGCATCACCTCGGTCGCGACCATTCCGCAGTTCGACGACGACATGCCGATCGTCCAGGAGCTGCAGGCGCTGGGTCAGCTGCCGATGCGCATCCGCTACTATCCGATTGTGCCCTCGATGGTGTCGGTGGAGGGGGTGCGCAACCAGGGACTGCTGTCGGGCTTCGGCGACGACATGCTGCGGTTCGGCGGCCTCAAGATCTTCGTCGCCGGGGCCGGATACGACGCGACCTTCAAGCGGACGACCGACCTCAAGTGGACGCAGGAGGAGCTCGACCACGTGGTGTGGACGGCGCACGCGCAAGGTCTGCAGCTGTTCATGCACCAGGCCGGCGACAGTCTGCCCTACACCCTGGCGGCGGTGGAGAAGGCCCAGGCGCGCATTCCGCGGGCGTTGCGCCACCGGCTGGAGCACTACGGCCTGTTGACCCCGGAGGAGATGGACCGCGTCCGCCGGCTGGGAATGAAGGTGTCGATCACCGCGCCGGACGACCGCAGCCGGCAGCCAAACAGCCGGCCGACGCCGCGCTACCGGACGATGATCGAGAAGGGGTTGGAGCCGGTGGCGGTGTCGGACTCGACCGGCACCATCCCGCAGTTCAGCCCGATGATCGGCATCGCCGGGATGGTCGCGCCCGCCGAGGCTGGCGGCGCCTCGCCAGCGGGCCAGGCGCCGGAGCTGGAGGACGCCATCCGGATGTACACCCTCTGGGCGGCGCGATCGCAGTTCGAGGACCGGGCCAAGGGCTCGATCACGCCGGGCAAGCTGGGCGATTTCGCGGTGCTCGACCGCGACCTGTCCGGCGTCCGACCGGGCGACATGTTCGACGTGAGGGTCGATGCGACGATCCTCGGCGGACGCGTGGTCTTCGCGCGATGAACCGACCTGGGGGCGGGCCGGCGCGGCCGTAACGGCGGTCTCGACGAAACCCGTGTTCGGCGGTACCTTCCAAGGGCAACTGCGGTCACAGCAGTGGGGGAGTGAAATGACCTTGCGGGTCCTGATCGCGGACGACCATCCGCTGTTCCGCGATGCGCTCGAACTGGCGGTGCTGCGGTCGCGCGCCGACGCCGAAGTTGTCCACGCCTGCTCGCTCGGACAGGCGCTGCAGCAGCTGGACGGTCCGGCCGGCTTCGACCTCGTACTCCTCGATTTGACCATGTCCGATTGCAGCGGCGTCGAGGGCCTGCTGACGATCCGCTCGCGGTTCCCCGACCAGCCCGTGGCGATCATCTCCGCCCACGAGGACCATCGCCAGGTCAAGACGGCGCTGTCGCTGGGCGCGGCCGGATATATCCCCAAATCGTCGTCTCTGCCGGCCCTGACCGGGGCGCTCGACGCCATTCTGGCGGGAACCTGCTGGGCCCCTGACGGCTACACGGAGACGGCTGCCAGCGCCGATCCGACGGACGCCCTGACGCCGGCCCAGCTGCGCATTCTCATGGACCTGCAACGCGGCCGGCTGAACAAGCAGATCGCCTTCGACCTCGGCGTCACCGAGGCGACGGTGAAGGCCCACCTGACCGCGATCTTTCGCAAGCTGCGGGTCACGAACCGCACCCAGGCCGTGCTCGCCGTCCAGTCGCTGCCTGAAATCGCCGCCTAGTCGCCGGCCAGACGCAAACCCCAGCCTCATTGTGAATATCGACCTTAGTCGAATTTCGACCCCCCACGGTTCGGCTATCTTCGCGCGGTCTCGTGGCCGCGCTTTCCCAAGACCGTCGCACGCTCGGTGACGTGAAGGAGGATCGGCGAGTGGGCGTTGAGGGGCAGGTTGCGGTTCCCGCGGAGTGGTCCGAGGGCGCGCGGATGGACGCGGCGGGGTACGAGGCCGCGGCGCGTCGGGCGTCGGCCGATCCCGACGGCTACTGGCGCG
>NZ_JBIIGK010000018.1:0-31233 GCF_044236515.1 Phenylobacterium sp. | reverse complement strand
GGGCGGACGTGGCCACCACCTCGTTCTTCCCGGCCAAGCCGCTCGGCGCCTATGGCGACGGCGGGGCGGTGCTGAGCAAGGACGCGCGCCTGCACGACCTGCTGGTCAGCATCCGGGTCCACGGCCAAGCCGTGAAGTCAGACGTCGAAGGCCGCACCTTCGAGCACGACCCGCGCTACCTGAACCTGCGGATCGGCACCAACAGCCGGATGGACACCATCCAGGCCGCCGTACTGCTCGAGAAGCTGAAGATCTTCCCCGACGAGATCGAGGCCCGGAACCGGGTGGCGCAGCGCTATGACGCCGGCCTGCGGGACGTCGTGCGTACGCCCAAGGTGATCGACGGCGGGCGCAGCGTCTGGGCGCAGTACACCATAGAAGCCGAGGGCCGCGACGCCCTGGCCGGCCGGCTGCGCGAGCAAGGCGTGCCGACGGCCGTCTACTATCCGATCCCAATCCATCGGCAGGGCGTCTATTCCGGGTACCCGACCGCGCCGGGCGGCTTGCCGGCGACGGACGAAAAGGCCGGGCGCGTCATCAGCCTGCCGATGCACCCCTACCTGTCGGACGCGGACCAGGACGCGGTTATCGCCGCCGTCCGGGGCGGCTGACGCCGCTCAGTGCAGCCGGGGCCCTCTGAGCCTCGGCCGCACGACCTCGACCCGGCGATCGGGACCGAGCCAATGCATCAGCGCAAGAACGGTCACCGTCGCCACGGCGCCCAATGCGAAGGCGCCGGCCGCCGCCATCGAGATGCCAGCGGGGCCGAAGGACATCGGCCGCGGCTCCATCCAGTGGACCACCTCGCCGTTCGGCTCGTTGGGCAGAACCTCGTCCCAGTCGTCGTGACCCGAGGCCCCGCGCTCAAACTGGTCATGGGTATGTTCGCTCATCGCCGCACTCCGCCTCCACTGGAGGCTGAACCCGCGCGCATGGCAGGGGTTCCGAAGCCGCCGACGCGAGGGTAGAACCTGCCGGTTCAACCACATCGCCGACGGACCATGGCCGGACACTCAAAATTCAAGAACATCATGCACCGCAAGGGCCGCGCCGATAGCGTGCGGTCCAAGCTGTTCTCCAAGCTCTCGCGCGAGATCACCGTCGCCGCCAAGTCGGGACTGCCCGATCCGGCGATGAACGCGCGCCTGCGCCTGGCCGTGGCCAACGCCAAGGCCGAGTCCATGCCCAAGGACAACATCGACCGCGCGATCAAGAAAGCCTCGGGGGGTGATGCGGAGACCTATGAGGACATCCGCTACGAAGGCTTCGGGCCCGGCGGCGTCGGTCTGATCGTCGAGGTGCTGACCGACAACCGCAACCGCGCGGCGGCGAACGTCCGGTCGCTGTTCTCCAAGCACGGCGGCAACCTGGGCGAGACGGGCGCCGTCTCCTTCATGTTCGATCGCGTGGGCCGCATCGTCTATCCGGCCTCGGTCGGCAGCGAGGACAAGGTCATGGAGGCGGCTATCGAGGCCGGCGCCGACGACGTCGAGTCCGACGAGGACGGCCACACCGTCTACACCGCATTCGAGCAGCTCAACGAGGTGGCCCAGGCGCTGGAAGCCAGCCTCGGCGAGGCCAAGTCGACCTCGATCGCCTGGCGGCCCAAGAGCCAGACGCCGATCGAGGGCGATCCGGCTGCGACGCTGATGAAGCTGATCGACGCCCTGGAGGACGACGACGACGTCCAGAACGTCTGGTCGAACGAGGACATCGCCACCGACGAGCTTGAGCGACTGCTGGCCTGACCATGGCGCGCAAGGACGATCCCCGCGTTACCGACCTCGCCCGCTATCGCCGGGCGCGGGAGCAGGCGCGGCGCACCCCGCCGCGGAAACCGCAGCCCTCGTCCGAGCGGCTGCTGGGCGGGCGGCGCAACGCCGGGGTGATCCTGGCGATCGTGGCGATCGTCCTGCTGGCGCTTTGGCTCGGTCCGATCTTCCTCTGAACCCCTGCCGGGCGGGGTCGTTGATCCGATGATGGACGAGTGGCTGCGCATCCTGGTCGAGTACGTCGCGCCGATCGCCGGGGCGGTTGCCGCCGGCGGGGCGATCGGCCTGGAGCGTGAGTACCGGGGACGGCCGGCAGGTCTGCGCACCCACATGCTGGTCGCCCTGGCCTCGGCCCTGCTGATGCTGGCGGCGGTGCACCAGATGCACTGGCTGTCCGACACCCCGCAAGACGTCGTTCGCATCGACCCGGTGCGCATGGCGCACGGCATCCTGACCGGCATCGGCTTCCTGTGCGGCGGCGTGATCTTCCGCCACGGCTTGTCGGTGCACGGCCTGACGAGCGCCGCGTCCCTGTGGATCACCTCGGCGCTCGGCACCCTCTACGGCGTCGGCTTCTACGGCCTGGCGATCGGCGGGACGTTGGCGACGCTGATCGTGCTGATCGTCCTGCGGCGGGTGGACGACACCATGCCCAAGACGATGATCATGGACGTGGAGGTCCGCTATCGCCGCGGCGACTGGCTGCCGGAGCCGGAGTTCCGCGCCCTCGTCACCGAGCTTGGCCTGAGACCGGCGGTGATCGGTCACAAGCTGCTGAGCGGCGGCGACCTGATCGAGATCGCCACCACCCTGCGCGGATCGAACGCGGCCCGGACCGAAGCGCTGTCGGCCAAGCTGTGCGCCGACCCGCGGGTCGTCGAGTTCGAGATCTTGCCTCGCGCCGACTGAACCGCCCATCTCAGCCACCCCATTCCGAGAGCAGCTCCCCGGACGGGGTTTCGAAGGCGATGCGGGTGAAGGTCACCGCGACCAGGCAAACCGGCCGGCGGTCGGGATGCTCGCTGCGGCAGCGGACCGGCCGCTGGTCCTCGGGCGAGGCCACGCGGCCCTCGAGGATCAGGCGGAAACCGCCCGCCCCGATCGGAGTCTGGGGCGCCGTCTTGATGGTGACTTCATAGGGGCGGTCGCCGCGCCGACCGATGCGCGAGCCACCGGCCTCGAAGGCCTGCGCCAACCCGACGCTCTCCGCTTCGGGCAAGCCGGTGGGCGCGAGGGTCAGCCCCTCCGCCGTCGTCGGCTTCGCGCCCGCCGGGCAGGCGTCACCGGCGATCCACGGCCGCCGCAGCCAGAACCCGTTGATGGCTTCCGTGGTCTCGCCCCCGACCAGGTCGCGCGCCCAGGGCGCGGTCGTCCAGTTCTCCGGCCGGACGCTGAGCTTCAGGGACCCGGCCTCGGCGTCGTAGGCGTAGCTTGCGCCGGCCTGGGGCGTCGGGCCGGTGCAGCCGAACGGCATCCGGATCTTAAACCGCCGGCCTGCGAGCCGGGTGGCGGCGGCCGGATAGGGCCCGGCGGTCGCCGCCGCATCGGCGGCGGCCGCGACGGCGCCCAGCAGTTCGGCCCGGGCCAGGACCGGCGGCGGAGCGGGCGGCCGAGCGGCCGTGGGCGGCGCAGGCTTCGCCGGTTCCGGCTGGTCGACGCAGGCGCTCAGGAGGCTCAGCCCGGCGGCGGCGAGCAGGTCGCGGCCGAGGACGGGACGAAAACCCATGGCCGAACGATAGCAGGCAATCGCCCGCTGGCCTACGCTAGGCGCGATGAGCTTCGATCAAACGGCCGCCCTCGCCGTCCTAATCGCGGTCATGGCCGCCCTGATCTGGGGAAAGCTTCGGGCCGACATCGTGGCGCTCGCCGGCGCCGCGGCGCTGCTCGCCCTGGGCGTGGTTCGGCCGGTTGAAGCGCAAGGCGCGTTCGCGAGCCCGGCGTTGATCGCCCTCGCCTCACTGTTCGTCATCGCCTACGCCCTCGAACTGTCGGGCCTGCTCGACGCGATCATCCGGGCGGCGATCCGCCTCTGCCGGCGGCTGAGAACGGTCGGCGTCTGGGTCGTGCTGGGGCTGTGCGGCGGGGCCTCGGCCTTCCTCAACAACACGCCGATCGTGGTGCTGGCGGCGCCCGTGGTGCGGGACGTCTCGACCTCGCTGAACCTGCCGCCGCGACGGTTCCTGATGCCGCTCTCGTACATCACCATCCTCGGCGGCTGCTGCACGCTGATCGGCACCTCGACCAACCTGCTGGTCAACGACATGGCGGTGAGCGCCGGCCAACCGGGGTTCAGCCTCTTCGACGTCACGCCCGTCGCCCTGGTCGTCGCCGCCGTCGGGGTCGCCTACCTGGTGCTCGTCGCGCCGCACCTGCTGCGCGGCTCCGGCAGCGGCGCTGCCCCCACCACCTATGCCCAGGCCGTCGAGGACGCCGCCGGCGCGGGCGACGGCTCGGTCGGCGATCCGAACCTGTTCGTCGAGGCGCGCCCGCTGGACCTGCGCCGCGCGCTGTTTTCGCTCGGCGTCTTCGTGACGGTGGTGGCGGTGGCGGCCCTCGGATACGCCCCGATCGCCGCGACAGCCTTCACCGGCGCGGTGGTGCTGATCCTGACCCGCACGATCAGCGCCGACGAGGCCTACCGTGGCCTGCGGCCGGAGGTGCTGCTGCTGATCGCCGGCATGGTCGTCGTCGGCCTGTCGCTGGAGCTGTCGGGCCTGGCGGGCGTGGCGACGAACCGGCTGGCCACGGCGATGTCCGGCCTCGGCCCGCACATGGCGCTGGCGATCTTCTACGGCGTGACGCTGATCCTGACGGAGATCCTGTCGAACGCGACGGTGGCGGTCCTTCTCACCCCGGTCGCGGTCGCCCTGGCCGAGAGCCTGGGGGTCAGCCCGCAGCCGTTCATCGTCGCGGTGATGATCGCCGCCAGCGCCGCCTTTGCGACTCCGTTCGGCTACCAGACCAATGTCCTCGTCTATGAGATGGGCCGCTACAGCTACACGGATTTCCTGCGCGTCGGCCTGCCGCTGAACCTTATCACCGGGGCGGCCGCCGTGCTGGCGATCCCGCACTTCTTCCCGTTCTGAGGCCGATCAGGAACGGCGCATGTTCTTGCGCAGGATCGCCCCGATGATCAGCAGGAAACCCGCCAGCCGCAGGAGGTAGACGCCGCTGAGGTTCTCGTCAGCGACGCCGAACAGCACCGGCACGGCCTGGTTGATGGCCAGCAGGGCGAACCCGGCCGCGAACGCCAGGAACAGGGCGTCGCCTGTGCGGCGCCAGAACTTCAGGAAGTGCAAGCCGACGGCGAGGAAGCCGATGGACAGCGCGCCGCCCATGAAAGCGACGAGGGCGGGATCGCCGGTCATGACTCGATCTCGAACGTGAAGCCGTAGAGCAGCACGGCCACTGCGGCGATGGAGGCGGCCTGCCGGAACGGCCAGAGGTTGACGTCCGGGAAGACGACCATGTCGCCGACCAGGAAGAGGTTATTCAGCGCCAGGAAGGCAAAGCCCAGGGCGGTGTAGAGCAGGAGCTTGCTGCGGCTGGCCCGGTAGGATCGCAGGAGCAGTCCGGCGCAGATGACGCTGGTGGCGAGGCACAGGCCGTAGACGGCCGTCGGAGCCCAGTCGTTGGCAGCCCAGTCGGTCACTTCCCGTCCCCCCTGAACTTGAAGGCGTCGGCGAGACCCTGCAGCGGGTCGGGCGGCGCGGCGATCATGTTGATGATAGCGACCGGGCGCTGGCGATAGGCCTGCTCCAGCCGGCCGCAGAGGTCGTCGAGCACCGGGCTGACCGGCGCATAGCGGAAACAATCCTGGTCGTCGTGGACGACGATTCCGCTCCGCTGGAAACGGTCGAGGTTGTCGCTGACGAGCGACTGGCTGGCGCGCAGCTCGCGCACGAGGTCGGCCGGCGGCCAGCACCGCTCAGGGTCGCGCTTCAGCAGCAGCAGCAGCTCCAGCGCCCATACGGAGCGCACATGCTCGCGCACAAAGCCGTGCAGTTCGTGGTCTGAGGCCAAGACGCCCCCTCAATCAGAACAGCGGGGCGACCCTAACGGCAACGGCCGAGGGATCAACCCCGGCCGGCGAGGTCGGTCGCCTCCGGGAGATTGTACGTCAGGCCGCGTCGTCGAAACGCCAGACCGCGCCCTGCCCGCGCGCGGCCGCGAGCTGCTCGGCGGCGAACGACCAGTTGGCCACTTCGTCAAACCAGCGCTCGAGGAAGGTTTTCCGGTCCTGCCGATAGTCGATGTAGTAGGCGTGCTCCCAGACGTCGCAGACCAGCAGCGGGACACTGTCGCTTGTGGCGTGGGTCCCAGCGTCGTGGGTGTCGGTGACCGCCAGCTTACCGTTCTCGACGACCAGCCAGGCCCAGCCGGAGGCGAAGTGGTTGGCGCCGGTCTCGACGAACTTCTCCCTGAGGTTCGCCAGGTCGCCGAACGCCTCTTCGATCAGGCGGGCAAGTTCGGCATCCGGGGCACGATAGTCCGGCGTCATGCTTTCCCAGAAGAAGGCGTGGTTCCAGGCCTGCGCGGCGTTGTTGAACAGCTTGCGCTCGCCGGCCGCCTCCGCGTGGGCGATGATCTCTTCGAGGCTTTTGCCCTCCAGGCCCTTCTCGGAGATCAGCTGGTTGGCGACGTCGACGTACTTGGCATGGTGTTTGTCGTGGTGGACGTGCAGGGTTTCGGACGACACGACGGGCTCAAGCGCCTCGTAGGCATAGGGCAAGGGCGGCAGCTTGATCATGGCCAAGGGTCCTTCGACGCGCACTGGGAGTTCTGGTTCCAATCCACGGCCGGTCCGACCGTTCCCTCAGAACGCCGCAGATAGATTCATGGCCACGCTTCGTAATCTTGCCCTGGCGCTTTCCGCCCTCCCGCTGCTGGCCGCCGCGCCAGCACCGATCCGCGAGGCCGAAGCGCGAGATCTGGTCGCCCGACAGGAGCAGGCCTGGAACGCCGGCGACCTGTCCGCCTGGGCGGCGACCTTCGCCGCGAACGCCCGCTTTACCGACCAGACGCGCACCGGCGACGACATGGTCACCTATGGCGTCGCGAGCTTGCCGCAGGCGCGGGCACAGGCGGCGAAGCTGCGCGCCCGGGCCCAGGTGCAGGACGTCAGCGTCGTCGATCGGGTGATCCTGTCGCCCGCGGGAGCCCGGGTGATCTCGCGCAAGGTGACCCGGATCGAGACCGAGGGCCGTGTGCGCCGGTCATGCGCGGTCAGCGCGCAGGACCTTCGCAGGGCGAACGGGAGGGTGCGCTCGCTCGGGCGGACCGACACCCTCTACCGCTGTCCGCCGGCTCGGCGTTAGGCTCCAGCCCATGAGCCAGACCCGCCGCGCCTTCCTCACCGCCAGCCTCCTCGCCGCCTCGCCGGCATTCGCCCAACCCACCGGCGCCGCCCGAGTCGCCCTGACCACCGCTCAGGGCGTCATCGTGCTGGAGCTGGAGACCGCCAAGGCGCCGATCACGGCCGGCAACTTCCTGAAGTATGTCGACCGGCGACTCTATGACGGCGCCGCCTTCTACCGGGCCTCGACGCCGCCGGTCGGCCCGAAGACCTCCGGGCTGCTGCAGGGCGGGCTGCAGAACGATCCGAAGAAGGTGCTGCCGCCGATCGCCCACGAGACCACCGCCCAGACCGGCCTCAGCCACGTCGACGGGACGATCTCCATGGGCCGCCACGCCCCGGGCACGGCTCAGGCCGATTGGTTCATCTGCGTCGGCGACCAACCCTACCTGAACGCCGACTCAGGCAGCCCCGGCTTCGCCGCCTTCGGCCGCGTCGTCGAGGGCATGGACCTCGTGAAGACGCTGCTCGCCCTGCCCGTCGATCCGGAGCGGGGCGAGGGCTCGATGAAGGGCGAAATGCTGGTCAGTCCGGTGCGGATCGCGACGGCGCGCCGGGTTCCTTAAGCGACGGCGCTGAGGTCCAGGCTCTCGCGGCTCAGCGCCCGGGTCAAAGCGGTGAGGAGGCCGGCGGCGGTGATCGGCATCGACATGTGCAGGTCGGCGCCGGCCGCGGAGGCCTGAGCCGCCGCCGCGCCATCGCGGGAGACGGCGAGGATCGGCGCCCGGCGACCGCCGCGGGCGGCCTCTTCGCGGCGGATCACCCGCATGCTGTTGAGCCCGTCGCCCATCTCGAGACTCATCAGGATCAGGTCGAAGGCCTGGCCGCGGGCCATCTGGGCGGCTTCGGCGCCGGAGCGGGCCTCGACCAGCTCGATCTCGGCGTCGGCCTCGGCGAAGACGGTCCGCACGCCGTGACGGCGGGCGGGATCGGAGTCGGCGGACAGCACGCAGATGCGGCCGAGCGCGCGCGGAGCGGGCGCAACGGGCGCCTCGTCGAGCACCGCCTCTGCGACCAACTGATCAAGCGAGGCGGCGGCCCCTTCGATGACGCCGATCATCACCTTGAGGTCCGGCGTGTCGCAGACCTTGGTCAGCACCCTGGCCGCGCCCAGCAGTCCATCGAGGGGCTCGCGCACCTCTGGGCCGAGGCCCGACAGCAGAGCCTGCTTGTTGCGGGCCTCCTCAATGGCGCCCTGCAGGCCGCCGAGGGTCTGTTCCAGCTCGCGGAAGGCGGCGCGGCTCTGGTCCTCGGCCCGCTTGCGGCGCAGCTGCATCTCGACCCGGGCTGCGGCGACCTCCATGTCCACCGGCTTGGTGATGTAGTCGTTGGCGCCCAGCAGCAGCGCCTCGACCACGTCCTCGCTGGCCGACTTGGCCGTGACCATGATCACCGGCAGCTGGTTCTCGGACCGGGTCTCGCGCACCCGACGCAAGACCTCCAGCCCGTCGATGCCGGGCATCATGATGTCGAGGAGCACGACGTCGAACGGCTCCTTGCTGATGCGCTTGAGGGCGTCGGCGCCGTCCACCGCCTCGACCACGTCATAGCCGAGCTTGGCGAAGCGGCGCTTCAGGATGATGCGGTTGTCCTCGGTGTCGTCGACGACGAGGAGACGGGGGAGGGCTTGCGGCTGCATGGGGCTCACGCACGGCTGGTGACTTCGGCGCCCAGCATCCCAACTCACGTTTAAGTATCGGTGTATGGCGACAGAACAACCAGCGCGGGCCGTCAAATGATCTGGCGGAACCCGCCGCCCCGGCGCGCTTTTAGGAGCCGGCCCGGCATCGGACCGCAAGACATCACCGCGCGCGAGCGCCCCAGGAGCTGATAGCCCGTGAAGACCAAGACCCGTTCCTTCCAGGTGGTTTACCGCCGTCGGAAGCTCATCAACCGGCCGGCCCAGCCGACCTTCCGGCCGGCGGTCCTGAGCGCCATCCAGCCGAAGGGCGCCGGCGCCTGAGGGCTCAGCGGCCGCCTGATCGCGGCCGCGCCTTCATTCCTCCTTCACCCTTTCGGGGGCATCCGTCATCTTAAGAACAGATGACGAACGCGATTCGCCCCCTCTCTTCGCGCGCCGTGCGCATCCTGGGGCTCGACCCCGGCCTCCGCCGCACCGGCTGGGGCGTGATCGCCTGCGAAGGCACGCGGATGTCCCACGTGGCGCACGGGGTGCTGACGCCGGACACGACGGCGCCGTTCGCCGAGCGGCTGTTGGCGCTGCTTGACGGCCTGGCCGAGGTCATCGCTCGCCATGCGCCGGACGAGGCGGCGGTCGAAGAGACTTTCATGAACAACAACGCCGCCTCGGCGCTTAAGCTCGGCCACGCCCGGGCCTGCGCCCTGCTGGCGCCGGCCCGCGCCGGGCTGGCGGTGGCCGAATACGCGCCGACCGTGGTCAAGAAGGCCGTGGTCGGCACCGGCGGCGCGGACAAGGCCCAGGTCGGCTTCATGATCGCCCGCCTGCTGCCGACCGCCGGCCGCACCACCGCCGACGCCGCCGATGCGCTGGCCGTGGCCATCGCTCACGCCCACGCGCGGACGGCGCGGGCCGTCCTGGGTCGCGTCGCATGATCGGCCGGTTGCACGGGATCGTCGCCGAGGTCGGCGAGGAAGAGGCCCTGATCGACGTCGGCGGGGTTGGATACGTCGTGCGTTGCGGCGCTCGCACCCTCAGCCGCCTGCCCGAAGTCGGCGGCGAGACCGTGCTGCAGGTCGAGAGCCATTGGGGCGAGCAGACCGGCCTGACGCTCTACGGCTTCCTCGGGCGCGACGAGCGCCGGGCCTTCGTCGTCCTGCGCACTATCCAGGGGGTCGGGCCAAAGGCGGCTCTGGCCGTGCTCGACGTCCTGCCGCCGGCGGAACTCGCGGCCGCCTGCGCCCGCGACGACAGGGCGGCCGTAGCCCGGGCGCAGGGCGTCGGGCCGAAGCTCGCCCAGCGCATCGTCGCCGAGCTGAAGGGCAAGCCGATCACCGACGGGCCGGTCACCGCCTTTGCCCCGCCGACGGCCGCGACGCCGGCCGCCCCCTCCGCCACCGGCGAGGCGGTCGCCGCCCTGATGGGCCTGGGCGTCGCCGAACCGCAGGCCCGGCGCGTCGTCGAGCAGGCGTCCCTGCGGCTCGGCGACGAGGCCGAACCCGGCGCCCTGATCAAGGCCGCCTTGCAGGAACTCGGACGGTGACCCGCCTCGTCTCCGGCGAGCCGCAGCCCTTCGAAGGCGCCGACAAGGCGCTGCGCCCCCAGACCCTTGCGGAGTTCGTCGGCCAGGAGCAGGCCAAGGGCAACCTGTCGGTGTTCATCGAGGCGGCGAAGGCTCGGGCCGAGGCGCTGGACCACGTCCTGCTGTTCGGGCCGCCGGGGCTCGGCAAGACCACCCTCGCCCAGATCGTCGCCCGCGAGCTCGGGGTGAACTTCCGCGCGACCTCCGGCCCCGTGCTGGCCAAGGCCGGAGACCTGGCGGCAATCCTGACCAACCTCGAGCCGCGCGATGTGCTGTTCATTGACGAGATCCACCGGCTGGCGGCCAATGTCGAGGAGATCCTCTACCCGGCGATGGAGGACCACGTCCTCGACCTGGTGATCGGCGAAGGACCCTCGGCGCGGTCGATCCGCATCGACCTCGCCCCCTTCACCCTGGTGGCGGCGACGACCCGGGCCGGCCTGCTGGCGACGCCGCTGCGCGACCGCTTCGGCATCCCGCTCCGCCTGGAATTCTACACCCACGAGGAGCTCGGCCGGGTATTGGCAGGCGCGGCCGCAAAGCTCGGGCTGAGCCTCGCGCCCGAGGGCGCCGCCGAGATCGCCCGGCGCGCCCGCGGCACGCCACGGGTCGCCGGTCGGCTGCTGCGCCGGGTCCGGGACTTTGCGGCCGCGGATGGCGCGGATGTGATCGACCGCAAAGCCGCCGCCTCGGCCCTGGCCCGCCTCGACGTCGACGAGCATGGCCTCGACAGCCTCGACCGCCGATACCTGCGCGCGCTGATCGAGAACTACGCCGGGGGTCCGGCCGGCGTGGAGACCCTCGCCTACGCCATCGCCGAGGCGCGCGACGCCGTCGAGGACGTCATCGAGCCGTTCCTGATGCAGCAGGGCTTCATCCAGCGCACGCCGCGCGGCCGGATGGCCACCGCCCGGGCTTATGAACACCTGGGTTTGACCGCCCCGAAGCCGGTTCAGGGGCCGGACCTGTTCGACAAATAGCCGAACCCGGCTATCCCTTCGGATATGCAAACCGAGCCCAGCGCCGGCTGGCTGGACGGCCGCGAGCACGTCCTGCCGATCCGCGTCTATTACGAGGACACCGACTTCACCGGCGTCGTCTACCACGGCAACTACGCCCGCTACTTCGAGCGCGGCCGCAGCGACTTCCTGCGCGTAGCCGGCATCAGCCATGCGCTGCTGCTGGACCGGCCGGACCCGGCGGCGTTCACCGTCGTCAACCTGTCGATCGCCTACAAACGCGCGGCGCGGATCGACGACGCCCTGGCGGTTCGCACCGTCTACGAGCAGGTGAAGGGCCCGCGCCTCTACATCCGCCAACGTCTGTTCCGCGGCGAGGAGCTGCTGGCCGAGGCGCAGATCGAGGCCGCCTGTATCGACCTCAAGGGGCGGCCGCGCAAACCGCCCGCCGACCTCATTGCGGCGCTGCGGCCGCTGTTCCCGCAAACGCCTTAACTTCGCCGCAGGCTCGCCCCACCCACGATCCCGAAAACTGATTCGCTCCGGAAGGCCCATGGACCCCAACGCTGTCACGCCCGAGACCTTCGACGCCCTCAACCTCTTCCTGCGCGCCGACTGGGTGGTGAAGCTGGTGATGATCGGCCTGGCCGCGGCCTCGCTTTGGTCGTGGACGATCATCCTCGACAAGACGTTCCGCTTCGCCGCGCTGAATCGCGAGGCCAACAAGTTTGAAGACGCCGTCTCGTCCGGCCGCAGCCTGGAAGACATCGCCGCCGAAGCGGGCGAGCGGCCCCGCCACGCCCTGCCGCGCATGCTCCAGGGCGCGCTGAAGGAGTGGCGCGAAGCCCGCACCAAGGGTCAGGCCAGCGACGGCCAGGCCGCCTTCCTGATCCAGCGCATCGACCGGGTGCTGGACACCGTGATCGCCCGCGAGAGCGCCCGGGTCGAGGACGGGCTCGGCGCCCTGGCGATCGTCGCCACGGCCTCGCCGTTCATCGGCCTGTTCGGCACCGTCTGGGGCATCATGCACGCCTTCCAGTCGATCGCGATGCAGAAGAACACCTCGCTGGCGGTCGTCGCGCCGTCGATCGCCGAGGCGCTGTTCGCCACCGCCATCGGTCTGGTGGCCGCCATCCCGGCCTACATCGCCTTCAACGCCTTCTCGACCAAGGCCGGCAAGTATTCGGCGCGGCTGGAAGGCTTCGCCGACGACCTCTCGACCGCGATCCAGCGCCGGCTGGCGGAGCGCGTCTGACATGGGGATGTCCGCCAACGACGCCTTCGCCACCGGCGGGCGACGCAACCGCCGCCGGCACGGCCGCGGCCGGCGGGGCGCCCTGTCCGAGATCAACGTCACGCCGCTGGTCGACGTGATGCTGGTGCTGCTGATCATCTTCATGATCTCGGCGCCGTTGTTGACCGCCGGGGTGCCGGTCGAGCTGCCGAAGACCGAGGCCGGTGCGATGCAGGACCGGCCTGACCCTATCACCGTCTCAATCCAGGCCAGCGGCGCGCTCTTCATCGGCGAGGATCCGGTGCCGTTCTCGGGCCTCAGCCCCCGGCTGCAGGCGATGACCGAAGGCCAGACGACGCGGCCGATCTATGTCCGGGCGGACGGCAAGGCATCCTATGAGACCGTGGCCCAGGTGATGGCCTCGCTGTCGACCTCCGGATTCACTCAGATCAACCTGATCACCGACACGGGGGGGCCGTCATCCGGCGCGAACCCGGCCGCCCCTCCGTCCGCGGAGCCGGCCCAGCCGTGATCCGACGGGAGATATCGCCGGCCGCCGCCGGCTCCGTCCTGCTGCACGCAGGCGTGGCGGCGGCGATGCTGATCTCCTGGCCATGGGCGAAGGACCTGAAGGTGGGCGCGGTGACGCCCGTGACCATCGTCGCCAACGCCCCGGTCACCGACCTGCGCGAGGCCGAACAGGCGCCGGAGACGCAGACGGCGCAGACCGAAGCGCCCGTTCCCGACGCGCCGGCTCAGTCGGCGCCGCCGGAGCCAACCCCGGCGCCGCCGACGCCCCGTCCGACGCCGACACCGCTCCCCAGACCGACCCCGGCGCCCGCGCCCAAGCCGGCGCCGGCCAAGCCCTCACCGCCCAAGCCACAGCCGAAGCCCGCCGAGCGCAGCCTCGACTTTGACGCCCTGCTGGCCTCGATCCCGGCCCAGCGGAACGCGCCGGCCCGTCCCTCGTCGGCGCAGCGCGGCCGCTCGCAGGCCGAGACCGCCCCGCAAGCGCGGCCGAACCTCGGGGCGGGCCTGGCGGCTTCGGCGGCCATGAGCGGCCTCGCCGACGAACTGCAACGGCGCTGGAACCCCAACTGCGAGGTCGAGGGCGGCCGCGATGTGGTGGTGCGCGTCACCTTCACCCTCGGAGCCGGCGGACAGGTGACCGGCGAGCCGACCTCCGAGATCCGCGGCCCGCGCAACGCCGTCGCCCAGGCTGCGGCCGAACGCGCGGTTCGCGCGGTCTA
This sequence comes from Phenylobacterium sp., assembly GCF_044236515.1. GTDB lineage: Bacteria > Pseudomonadota > Alphaproteobacteria > Caulobacterales > Caulobacteraceae > Phenylobacterium. The sequence continues at coordinate 17,441 of NZ_JBIIGK010000018.1, read as the reverse complement.
CGCCGCCGCCCCCTTCCGCAACCTGCCGCGCGAGTTCTACGGTCAAAGAGTGGCCGTGAACTTCAACGCCCGCGAGGCCTGCAAGCTATGATCATCCGGAGCCTTTCCATGCGGCTGAAGCCCCTGATCCTCGCCCTTTCGGTCGCATTCGGCGCCGCGATGGGGGCCGCACCCGTGCGCGCCGAGATCGAGGTCAACGTCAACCGCGCCGACGTCCAGCCGCTGCCGGTGGCGGTGCCGGGCTTCACCGGCGGCCAGGTCGGCGCCGACATCGCCGGAGTCATCAGCGGCAACCTGCAGCGCTCGGGCCTGTTCCGGCCGCTCGACCCGGCGGCGTTCATCGAGCGCGACCTGAACATCGCCGTCCAGCCGCGGTTCGCCGAGTGGAAGCAGATCAACGCCCAGGCCTTGGTCAACGGGCAGGTGACGGTCGAGGGCGGGCGCCTGCGCGTCGATTTCCGGCTGTGGGACGTATTTTCCGAGCAGCAGCTGCTTGGCCTGCAGTTCACCTCCAGCCCGGAGAACTGGCGGCGCGTCGCGCACAAGATCTCCGACGCCGTCTACGAGCGGCTGACCGGCGAGAAAGGCTATTTCGACACCCGCGTGGTGTTCGTCGCCGAGAGCGGCGGCCGCACGTCCCGGACGAAGCGCCTGGCGATCATGGACCAGGACGGGGCCAACCCGTCCTACCTGACCGACGGCTCTTACATCGTCATGACGCCGAGGTTCTCCTCCAACAGCCAGGAGATCACCTACATGGCGCTGCGGCCGGAGGGCTCTTCGATCTATCTGTTCAACCTGGAGACCGGCCGGCGCGAGAGCCTCGGCGACTTCCGGGGCATGGTGTTCGCGCCGCGGTTTTCGGCGGACGGCGGCAAGGTGGCCTTCAGCGTCGAGCGCGGCGGCAATTCCGACATCTTCGTGATGGACCTGCGGAGCCGGCAGTCGGCGCGCCTGACCGCCGACCCCGGGATCGACACCTCGGCGTCGTTCTCGCCGGACGGCTCGCGGATCGTCTTCAACTCCGACCGCTCGGGCTCGCCCCAGCTCTACATCATGGGTTCGGACGGCTCGAACCCACGCCGGCTGACCTTTGGCGGCGGCCGCTACATGACTCCGGTCTGGAGCCCGACGGGCGAGTTCATCGCCTTCACCAAGCAGTCCGGCGGCCAGTTCCACATCGGCGTCATGCGGGCGGACGGGACGGACGAGCGCCTGTTGACCTCCGGCTACCTCGACGAGGGTCCGACCTGGGCGCCCAACGGTCGGGTACTGATGTTCTCGCGCGAGGCCCGCGGAGCGGCGCCGCGCCTGTGGAGCGTCGACGTCACCGGAAGAATTTTACAACCTGTGCCTTACCCGACCTCGGGTTCTGACCCGGCGTGGTCGCCTTTACTGAACTAGGGTTGCGCTTACCGCGTCAGCCGTAGACGATCCAAGAGAGACATCGAGAGGAGACCAGACGACAATGACCCCGAGCCTTTCCGCCAAGAGCGCCGCACGCCTGACCCTCCTGGCCGCGGCCGCGGTCTCCATCGCCGCCTGCTCCTCACGGCCGAAGCCGCAACTGCCGGTCACCCAGCCCCCGCCGCCGGCCGCCCAGCCCGGCCCGACGAACCAGCCGCCGCCGGTGGCCAGCCAGCCGATCGGCGCCGTCCCCGGCTCGCAGCAGGACTTCGTCATCAACGTCGGCGAGCGCGTCTACTTCGACTTCGACAGCTACTCGATCCGCGGCGACGCCCAGCCGGTGCTGGCCGCCCAGGCAGGCTGGCTGCGCCGCTATCCGAACGTCCGCGTCCGCATCGAAGGCAACGCCGACCAGCAGGGCACCCGCGAGTACAACCTCGCCCTTGGCGCCCGTCGGGCCAACGCGGTGCGCGAGTATCTGGTCGCCAACGGCGTGACCGCCGACCGCATCGCCACCGTCTCCTACGGCAAGGAACAACCGATCGACGCCGGTACGGGCGAGGAAGCCGACGCCAAGAACCGCAACGCGCGGACGGCGATCGTCTCCGGCGCCCAGTAAGGCGCCGCAATTCGGCCGCCGGTCCTTAGGAACTTGCGCTCCATGTCGCCCCGCCCGCTTCGCGTTCCCGCCGTTCTCCTGGCCCTGGCGCTGACGGCCGCTCCGGCCCTTGCCCAAACGCCGATGGAGGACCCGCTGGACGCCCGCGACGCGCGGCGCGTGGACCGCATGGAGAAGGTGGTGCGCGAGCTGCGCGACATCGTCTTCAAAGCCCAGAGGACCGGCGCGCCGGTGGTCGTTCAGCCGGCCGACACCGACGCCCGCATGGCCGACCTGTCGCAGCGGATCGCCGACCTCGAGCAATCGCTGACGCGGATCAACGGCTCGCTCGAGACGACGCAGAACGAACTGACCCTCGCCAAGCGCGAGAACGAGGCGTTGAAAAGCCAGGTCGGCGACCTGACCACGCGCCTGACCGCCGCCGAGCAGCGGGTGGCGGAGCCGCCGCCCCCGCCGGAGCCGCCGGCCGAGGCGGCGGCGGGCGATGGGCCCAAACCCCCGGCCAACGAGGCGTTCGCCGCGGCGCGGCAGCTGATGCTGAGCGGCGACTACGACGCGGCCGAGCAGGCTTTCGCCGCCTACGCCCAGGACTACCCTCAGGGCCCGCGCCTGGCGGAAGCGCGCTACTGGCTGGGCAAGACTCAGACCGTCCGCAACGCCCACGCCCAGGCCGCGGCTTCATACATCGGCGCCGTGCGCGGCTGGCCGCAGACCACCTGGGCGCCGGACGCGGTGGTTGAACTGGCCCGAAGCCTGGCGGCGCTGAAGAAGACCGCCGAGGCCTGCCAGGCCCTGGCGGAGCTGCCCAGGCGCTATCCCAAGGCCTCGGCCGCGGTGAACAGCCGCGCGGCCACCACCCGCGCCCAGGCGAAGTGCGCGGCCTAGACGACGCCGGGGCCGGCGATCCACTCGAAGCTACCGTCCGGGCCGCCCTCGACCGCCGCCTGCGCCGGGACATCGAAGCCCCGCTGGCGGTCGCCCTGTCCGGCGGCGGCGACAGCCTCGCCCTGGCGCTGATCCTCGCCGGCTGGGCGCGGGACGCCGGCCGCAGCCTGCTGATCCTGACCGTCGACCATCGCCTGCGCGCCGAGAGCGAGGCATGGGCGCAGGCCTGCGCCGAGACCGCAGGGCGGCTCAGCGCACGATTCCAGGCCCTGACCTGGGACGGCCCGAAGCCGCCGAACGGCATCGCCGCCGCCGCCCGCCAGGCGCGCCACCGCCTGCTGGCCCAGGCGGCCCGGGCGGCCGGCGCGCGGGTGATCCTGATGGGCCACACCGCCAGCGACGTCGCCGAGGCCGAGGCGATGCGCGCGGCCGGATCGACGACGCCGAGCCCCAAGGCGTGGAGCCCCTCCCCGGTCTGGCCGCAAGGGCGCGGCCTGTTCATCCTGAGACCCATGCTGGGACTGACGCGCGAGGCGGTGCGGGCCTGGCTGGCGGCGCGTCGGGAGACCTGGATTGACGATCCCGCCAACGCCGATCCGGAGTCGGCCCGGGTCCAGGCGCGGGCGCAGACCGCGGGCCAGGCGCCATCGGCCGCCTCAGACCCGGCGACCCTGTCGCTCGGCGAGTCCTGCCGGTTCGATCCCGCCGGCGGCGTGTATCTGAGCCGTCAGGCGTTGCGCGACGCGACGCCGGAAGACGGCGCGGCCCTGATCGGCATCGCGACGGTCTGCGCCGGCGGCGGCGATCGTCTGCCCTCGTCCGAGCGCCTGCGGCGACTGCGGGAGATTCTGACCAGCGAGGCGGGAGCTGCGACAAGCCTCGCCGGGGCCCGTATCGAAACCGCCAAGGACGAGGTCAGCTTCCTGCGCGAACCTGGCGAAGCGAAGCGCGGCGGCCTGGCCACGCTCTATCTGACGCCGGGCAAGCCACTGGTCTGGGACGGCCGCTTCGAATTCACCGCCAGCCGGCCTGGCCTTCATGTGGATCGGTTGGAAGGGCTGTCGCGCCGCCTGCCGAAGCCCGAGCAACTGGCCCTGCGTCCCTTCGCACCCAAGGCCCGGTTAGGGCTGCCGGCCCTGGTCGACGGCGAGGCGATCAGTTGCCCCGCCCTGCAGCCGGTGGAAGGCGTGGAGACCCGGCTGCTGGTTGCTGAGCGCCTGTTCGCCGCCTGCGGCCTGGTCGAGCGCGAGCCGGCCTAGAGCGCCAAGACGTGACGCACGCCGCGGACGACGGCGTCCGCGTGGCGAGGACCCAGCAGGTTGGCGTGGGTGGCGCCGGCGACATGTTCGACGCGGCCGCGCGTCGAGGCCGCCGCGGGCTTGGCCTGCAGCGCCTTGAGCCAGGGTCGAACCGTCTCGCCGCCGGCGGTCACCGCCGCCACCGGCAGGCTGCGGGGTAAGGGCCGCGCCGCCTGGCTGGAGGTCGCCGTCCAGGCCGCGACCTCGTCGGCCGCCGCTCTGGCGTGCGGTGCGGAGGCGTGGATGCGGCGCTTCTCCACCGCCGCCTCGCCGCTGAGGCCGATGAGATTGCCGGTGATGCGGGCGACGGGCCGCATCAGGCCGCAGGTCGCCGCCACCGCGGCCACGCGCAGCAGTCGTCCGAAGCCGGCGATGGCGCTGCGGCCGGCCGGCAGGTCGAGCACGTCGGGAGTCATCGCGTCGACCAGGACGAGGCCGGCGACGCGCTCCGGCTGGTTCAAGGCGAACAGCCGGACCATCAGCCCGCCCATGGAATGGCCGACCAGGATCAGAGGGCCGGTCTCGCCGAGGCGGTCGAGCAGGGCGACGGCGTCGGCGACCACCGCCTCGCCGTCGCGCGGCGCGGGTCCCGGGTCCGACAGGCCAAGGCCCGCCCGGTCGTAGGCCAGGCTCCGCAGGCCGAGTTCGGCGAGCTTGTCCTGCACCACCGCCCAGTCGGCGGCGCAGCCGAAGGCGCCGTGCTCCAGGAAGATCAACGGATGCGGGGAGAACGACGGTCCTGCGCGCACTACCCGCAAGGCCCGTTCGCCGATGTCGAGACGTCGCCCGCGGGCCAAGACGAACCGTCAGTCCGCCGAGGTGGCGGAGATGGCTTCCACGGGAGCCGCGGCCTCGGGCGGCGCGGGGTCGGCGGCCGGAGCCGTGCCGGCCGGCGGCCTGGCGAGGCGCAGGGTGGCGCGGGGGCGGCCTTCCACGACACGCACCTGAGCCGAGGCGTCGGAGGCGAGATCCTCGGCCGCGACGGCCTCGAGCCTGGCCTTCATCAGAGCCTTCTTGCTCTCGGGGATCCGCGAGACGTAGGCGATCCGAACGTGGCGCGGGAAACGCCGGGCGGCGCGCAGCGGCAGGTCGTCGGCGACCGTGAACGCCTGGCCGAGGAACAGGCTCGGGTTCAGCGGCCGGTCCCGCGCGTCGCGGATCTCGAAGTGCAGATGGGCGCCGGTCGAGGTTCCCGAGGAGCCGATCTGGCCTATCGTCGCGCCGGCCCGCACCGGCACGCCCGGCACCATTCGCGGGTCGAGCTGACCGAGATGGGCGTAAAGGGTGCGCAGCCCTTCGACGTGGGCGATTTCGACGAAGCGTCCGTAGGTCGAGCTCTCGCCGGCGGCGGTCACCGCCCCGTCGGCTGCGGCCAGCACCGGCGCGCCGAACTCGGCGGCGATGTCGACACCCTCGTGCAAACGGCCGTTCTCTTCCCAGGGCAGCTGGCGCAGGCCGAAGGGCGATACGACCTCTTCCCCCGACACCGGCTGGACGAAGGCGATCAGATGGCTGGGCGGGGCCGGCGCCGCGGCGACGACCGGCGCGCGCGGCGCAGGGACCGGGCGCTTGGGCAGGGACGCGTGGGCGATCGTGATCACGCCCAGCGCCGCACCCGCCCCGAGAGCCACATCGATCATCCAGTGGCGCGCACGCGCCTCGAGCGCCGAAGCCGCTTCGCTCAAGCTGGAAGTCTCCCTCGCCAGACAGATCCCACGCGCCTTCCGGCGTTAGGGTTCTGTTAACTGGCGGGCCTTCTAGGCGAAAACGGGGCGCGGGGTCACCAACAAATGTCGGCCGCCCGACACGCCTAGAAGAGGAAGCGGACGAGGGCGCGGATGTCGTACTCCTTGTAGCCGTCGTCGAAAGCGCCGCCGGCGTCGAGGGCGTAGAGCACCTGCTTGGCTCCGCCGCGCACGCCGACCCGGCCGATGACGCCGCCCTTGTAGATGTCCTCCGCCGTCAGCGTGAACGCCGAGCCGGTACCGAAGCGGGCGGTGGTGTCGCCCGGCGCGCCCGAGATCTTAGCGCGGTAACCGACCTTGACCTCCGGCGACCACCAGACCTCTTCGCCGAAGCGCGCGCCCAGGGCCAGAAGGGCCTGACCAGTCAGGAGGTCGCTCTTGCGTTTGTCGACGGTCAGGTCGAAGCCGGCGCCGCCCCCGGTCTCGGCGTAGTCACCTTCGCTGAGGCGCAGGTAATCGAGGGATAGTTCCGGCCGGGCGTAGGCGAAGCCGAGTCGCGCCTCATAGGAGGCGCCCGCGTGTCCTTCGATCAGCCAGCCATTCCAGTCGGCGTCGGCTCGGCGGTTGAGGTTCGTCCCGACGAGGCGCCGTTCGCTGTCGAACTTGGCGTAGCCGCCGCCGCCGCGGACGTTGGCCTGGAAGCCGCCGGCCTCCACGCGCCAGTAGACGCCGCCCTCGAAGAAGGTCATCGCGACACGTTCGCCGGCGGAGGCGGACTGGTCCTTGTAATCGGCGGTGACGAAGCCGCCGTTGACGCCGAGCGCCTGGTTGGCGCCGGTCAGCTCGAAGCCGGCCGCGACGCCAAAGCCGCTGGACTTGAAGCCCTGAGCATTGTCCGCGTCCCGGTCGATACGGAACAGGATCTCCTGCGCCCAGACCCCGCTTGCGCCTTCGCCGGACGCCCGGCCGCCGACCGCGCCGGAGATTGCGGTGGAGATCGCGTGGGCGGACATCAGCGCGCCGCCCGAATGGTCGGGCAGCATCTGGTCGTAGAGCGCCTGGAAGCCGTCGGCGGTCTTCTGGCCGAGGAAGGCGGTCTCGATGCCCGCGTCCTTGTCCAGCGCATCGAAGACGGCCGAGTACGCCTGGGCGCCGGAGCGGTTGAGGCCGAGCTCGGTCGCCGTCTTCGGCTTGAGCTCCACGACCAGGGCGTTGGCCGCGGCGTCGGTGCGCACGGTGGCCGAATAGAGGTAGGGCGCGTTCTGAAGGCTGGCTCCCGCCCCGCCCGAGGCCAGCTGGCCGGCGCGCAGGATTTCGAAGGAGCGCGTGCCGCGCAGCAGGCTGACGAGGTTGAGATCGATCTGCGACCCGGCCGCGACGCTTGCCGTCCCGGAGACGTCGAAGCGCGTATTGGTGTTCGCCTCGGGGTCGATGCTGACCGCCAGCACGCTCTTGGCGCCGAGCGTGAGCGCGCTCATGCGGACGACTTCCGGATTGGTCACGGCCAGGCGACCCTCCCCGACCGTCACGGTAAGCAGGCCATCGGTATCGGTCAGGCGACCCGTCACCGTCCCGCCGCCGTCGATGGCCAGAACATCGGCGCCGGCGCCGAACGCCACTGCGCCGGTCACCGTGCCGCCCGAGACCTCGAGACGGTCGAGGCCGGAGCCGAACAGGATGTCGCCGGTAATCGACGGGGTGCTGGTGCTGGTCGCCTTCGTCTGGCGCACCGCGGCGCCGACGTTGTTGGCCCGCAGGTCGAGGGCGACCGCCTGCCCGACGTTGGTCGAGCCGGACTTCGGCGTCGTGACGGCGCGGATGGTGCCCGTGTTCTCGATGAGGCTGAGCGTGCCCGACAGGTCGACGACAGCGCGGGCGTCCTGCGAGCCGTTGTTGAGGGTCGCGTCGATGGTGCCGGAGTTGAGCAGCGCCGGGACGCTGGAGCCGGCGTTCACCAGGATCGCCGTCGCCGCCCCGCCCTGCGTCGTCGTATCGGCGCCGTAGGCCGTGGCGACCACCCGCCCGCCCTGGACATGGATGCCGCCCTGCACCGTCGTCGCGCCGCCGCCGGCCTGGCCGATGCGGATGGCGTTGGCGGCGACGCCGTCGTTGATCCCGGCGCCGATCACGTCGCCCTTGACCACCAGGCCATAGGCGTTCGTCCCGGTCCCAACGACGCCGATGGTCGTCGCCCGATCGGTCGCCCCGATGTCGAGCGCCGGGGCCGCGCCGATGGCGGTGATCGCGGCGTTGCCTTCCGAGGCGTCGGGGATGCCGTCGTCGTCCTCGTCGGTGTCGGTCGTGCTGTTGTCGGCCGGGCGGACATCGAGCAGCACGCCCGCGCCGACGTTGCCGGCGATACGCACGGCGGAACCGCCCTGCTTGAGGTCGTCGGCGTCGAGCTTGCCCCGCGCCTCATCGGCCAGGCGGTCGTCGTAGCGATAGCCGGTGGCCGTCACACCACCCTGCAGGCGCACGCCGCCGCCGACGTCGCCGAGGCTGACGCCGGTCGAGCCTTCGCCGCGGACCTGGACACTGCCGTTGACGCGGACGTCGCCGCTGACGTCCACGGCCGATATGCCGACGCCGCGGTCGCCGGTGACGCTGATGCTGTTGCCGTTGATCACCGACCCGATCAGCCGGGAGTCCAGCCGGATGCCGCCGGAGTCGTTGCCCTCGATGCTGATCACGCCGTCGTTGCGGACGTCGCCGGTGAAGGCCGCAGGTCCGGTCAGGCGGACGCCGTAGCGGTTCGTCCCCTGCGCGAACGGGCCGTCGAGGTCGGTGTCGTTGTCGGGATTGTTGTTGGTGAAGTCTTCGAGCAGGCTGATGGTGCCGGTGTTGGTCACGCTGCCAGTGAAGCCGCCCTGGACCAGCACACCCGTCGAGTTGTTCTGGCCGTCGAAGGCGATCGTCCCGAGGTTCTTGACCACGTTGGACGAGTTGATCGTCACCGCCGCGCCGGGCGCCGCCGGCCGGATCGCGCCGTTCGCCTCGATGGTGATGTCGTCCCGCTGGCCGCCCGCCACCGTGGCGGTGGCCACTGGCGCGGTGGTGGCCGTGGTGATCTTGGTCTCGGCCGCCGCGACGGAGGCGTAGACGAGCGGCAGCACAGCCGCGGACACGAACAGACGCTTCATAACCTGGAGATCCCCTTGGACGCCCCTCGCCCAATGCCCGCACTGTTAAGGCGCGGCGGCCCCACGTGACAAGCGGCTGGGCATGGCGTATGGACTTGTTTCGTAAAAACTGTATCGAGCTTCCCTGGCGCCTTCAAGCGGCATCGCGGAAGCACGCTGTCGCAGGAGCGAGTATGCCGAGACCCGCCGCCGATCCGGTGAAGGCCGCCCAGACCAAGGCCTTGCGCCAGCAGGCCGGCCGCTGGCTGAAGGGTGCGCGCGAGTCGGCGGGCCTGACCCAGGCCGAACTCGCCGAACAGATCGGGCTGCGCTATTATACCTTTGTCAGCCAGGTCGAGAGCGGTCTGGGCCGTCTGCCGATCGAGACGCAGCGGGCCTGGGCCGAAGCGCTGGGGATGGAGCCGGGGGCGTTCGCCCGCACGCTCCTGAGATATTACGAGCCCGAGCTGCACCGGTTGCTGTTCGAAGAGGCTGGGGTGCAGGAAGGGGCCGGCTTGCAGGCGGCCCGGGCCTAAGGGGGAAGAACCGCGTCGTCATGGGAGACGTCCTGCCCTTCATCGCGAAGGTTCGGGCCAGCGGCGACTGGACCGCGACCGAGCGTGCGCAACTGGAGGCGCTGGGCCAGCGGTTCGCCGAGACCGATCCCGGCGTCGAGGTGGTGTTCGGCGCCACCGAGGACGGCGACCCCTGGTGCGTCGTCAAGGACCAGAACGAAGAGATCATCGTCCACGTCGCCCGCATCGGCGGCCGGTTCGTGGTGCACTACGCGGTCGACGATGCCCTCGCCGAAGGCGCCGACCTTCACGCGGCGCTGAGCGAGCGGCTACTGCAGGAAGCCGCCGAGGCCGACGACGTGGTAGTGCCGTTCAGCCTGGCCGGCCGTCAGGCGCAGACCTTCATTGCGCTGATCGTGGCCGCCGCCTTCTTCCACGAGACGAGCGCCGCCCTCACCCCCGAGACATCGGACGAGACCGTCGCAAACCCGGAGGCGCCGCCGGCCGACGCCCCGCCACCGTCCAGCGACGACCTCGGCTCGATCCAGGAGCGCGAACTGGCGGTGCATGGCCGCGCCGCGGGCGAGCCGACCGCCGAGGTCCGGGCCGCCGCCTGGACGCCGGAAGCCGCCGCCGCGGTCGCCTCGGCCTCGCTCAGCCCGGCGGTCGCCACTGTCGCGGCGCAAGTCGACCTGCCGGCGTTCACGGTCACGCCCCCCGCCACACCGATCGAGACCGCCGTAAGCGAGCCGCGCGGCCTGCTGCTGGCCGGCGGCGACGGCGATGACCGGCTGCAGGGCGGCGACGGCGCCGACACCCTGGTGGGCGGCGCGGGCGACGACACCCTGTCCGGCGGCGGCGTCGCGGGCGGCGGCGGGCGCGACCTGCTGGTCGGCGGCGAGGGCGACGACCGGATCGACGTGGACGCGGCGACGATCGCCGAGGGCGGCGAGGGCGCCGACACCTTCGTCATCGCCACACCGACCGTGATGGGGGTGGCCGACACCTTCCTGGGCGTGATTGTCGACCTGCGTTTCGCCGAGGGCGACCAGCTGCAGACGACGGACGGACGCACCGTGGCGCCGGTCCCGCCCAAGCCGACCGACCCGTTCGGGGTGGAACAGGTTCCGACTACCCCGCCGCCGACGGTTCCGCCGACCTTGCGGCCGGACGACCGGATCGAAGTCGACATCGACGGCGACGGCCGGAACGACGGTTACCTGCTCACCGGCCCGAACGCCGGCCGCGCGCCGGCCGAGCCGGCGGTCGAGATCGCCGCAGAGAACGTGATCCTGACGACGGGCGGCGGCGCGTCCGACGCCTGGGAGATCCTCTAAGGGCTCAGAGCCCCTTAAGGATGCCCTCGACCATCTTCTTGGCGTCGGCGAACAGCATCATGGTGTTGTCGCGGAAGAACAGCTCGTTCTCGACCCCGGCGTAGCCCGAGGCCATGCCGCGCTTCACGAACAGCACGGTGCGGGCTTTCTCGACGTCGAGGATGGGCATGCCGAAGATGGCGGACGTCGGGTCGGTCTTGGCCGCCGGATTGGTCACGTCGTTGGCCCCGATCACGAAGGCGACGTCCGCCGTCGAGAACTCGGAGTTGATGTCCTCGAGCTCGAAGACCTCGTCGTAGGGGACGTTGGCTTCGGCCAGCAGCACGTTCATGTGGCCCGGCATGCGGCCGGCGACGGGGTGGATGGCGTACTTCACCTCGACCCCTTCCTCCTTCAGCTTGTCGGCCATCTCGCGCAGGGCGTGCTGCGCCTGGCTGACCGCCATGCCGTAGCCGGGGACGATGATCACCTTCGAGGCGTTCTTCATGATGAAGGCCGCGTCGTCGGCCGAGCCCTGCTTGACCGGCCGCGTCTCGGCCGCACGCTCGCCGCCGGCCGCCGCGTCGTCGGCGCCGAAACCGCCGAGGACGACCGAGACGAAGCTGCGGTTCATCCCCTTGCACATGATGTAGCTGAGGATCGCGCCGGACGAGCCCACCAGGGCCCCGGTAATGATCAGGGTGGTGTTTTCGAGCGTGAAGCCCAGCGCCGCCGCCGCCCAGCCGGAATAGCTGTTCAGCATCGACACGACGACGGGCATGTCGGCGCCGCCGATCGGGATGATCAGGGTGACGCCGATCAGCAGGCTGAGCGCGAAGATCGCCCAGAACGCCCACAGCGCCTGGCCGCCGCTCATCGCCAGCACCACCACCAGCACGACGATCGCGGCGCCAATGACCAGGTTCAGCAGGTGCCGGGCCGGGAGCAGGATCGGCGCGCCGCTCATGTTGCCGTTGAGCTTCGCGAAGGCGATCACCGAGCCGGTGAAGGTGACCGCGCCGATGGCCAGGCCCAGCGACAGCTCGATCAGCGAGTTCAGGTGGATGCCGTTCGGACCGGCGATGCCGTAGGCCTCGGGCGTGTGGATCGCGGCCACCGCCACCAGGCAGGCGGCCATGCCGACCAGGCTGTGGAAGGCGGCGACGAGCTGGGGCATCGAGGTCATGGCGACCTTGCGGGCGATGACCGCGCCGATGCCGCCGCCGACGGCGACGCCGCCGACGATCAGGGCCAGGGTCAGGGCGTCGAGCGCGCCGGTGGACCACAGCGTGGCCAGCACAGTGGCGACGGCGATGGCCATGCCGATCATGCCGAAGCGGTTGCCCTGGCGGCTGGTCTCGGGGCTCGAGAGCCCGCGCAGCGCCAGGATGAAGAGGACGCCGGAGACGAGATAGAGGATGGCGGCGATGTTGGCGTTCATTGGTCAGCGCCCCCCCGGCGCGCGAACAGGCAGCGGCCGGCGAGGATCAGGCCGAACGCGATGACCGCGCCGCCCGCCACCAGCAGGACAGTTCCCCAGAGACCGAAGGCGAGACCCGGGACGCGTTGGCTGACGCCGATCAGCGCGCCACCGGCGGCGACGACGAGTGCAGCGCGGGAAAGCTCGGCTTCCCGCCGGTAGCCGGCCGTCACTTCGACCGGTCCTTCTTCTTGTACATCGCCAGCATCCGCTGGGTGACCAGGAAGCCGCCGAAGATGTTGACCGCTGCGAAGGCGGCGGCGACCGCGCCGGCGCCTTTCGAGATCAGCACGTTGCGGGTCAGTTCCCCGTCGGCGCCGTTAGCCGCGGCGGCGAGCAGGGCGCCGACGATGATCACCGAGGAGATCGCGTTGGTGACCGCCATCAGCGGCGTGTGCAAGGCCGGCGTCACGCTCCAGACCACATAGTAGCCGACGAAGATCGCGAGGACGAAGATGGCGAGGCGGAAGATGGTGGGGTCGACAGCTTCCATGGTCTTCAGCCTTGCAGTTGCGGATGGACGGTCCCGCCGTCGCGGGTCACCAGGGCCGCCTTGAGGATCTCATCCTCGTAGTCGGGCGCGAGCTTGCCTTCCTTGTCGAGCAGGAGGCCGGCAAAGGCGAGGAGGTTGCGGGCATAGAGCGCGGAGGCGTCGGCGGCGATCCGGCCCGGCAGATTGGGCCGCCCAAGGATCTTCACGCCATTCGCGGTTTCGGCGACCTCGCCGAGCTTGGCCCCCTCGACGTTGCCGCCCTGCTCGACCGCCAGGTCGACGATCACCGAGCCCGGCTTCATCGAGGCGACCTGAGCCGCCGTGACCAGCCGGGGCGCCGGCCGGCCGGGGATCAGGGCGGTGGTGATGACGATGTCCTGCTTGGCGATGTGGCTCGAGACCAGTTCGGCCTGCTTGGCCTGGTACTCGGCGCTCATTTCCTTGGCGTAGCCGCCGGCGGTCTGGGCGTTCTTGAACTCTTCGTCCTCGACGGCGAGGAACTTGGCGCCCAGGCTCTCAACCTGCTCCTTGGTGGCCGGCCGCACGTCGGTGGCGGTGACGACCGCGCCCAGCCGGCGGGCGGTGGCGATGGCCTGCAGGCCGGCGACGCCGACCCCCATGACGAACACCTTGGCGGCGGCGACCGTGCCGGCCGCGGTCATCATCATCGGCATCGCCTTGCCGTAGGCCTCGGCGCCCTCGATGACCGCCCGGTATCCGGCGAGGTTGGCCTGCGACGACAGGGCGTCCATCACCTGGGCGCGGGTGATCCGCGGCACGAACTCCATGGCGAAAGCGGTGGCCTTGGCCTTGTTCAACGCCGCCAGGGTCGCCTTGTCCTGGTGAGGGTTCAACAGCGCGACGACCAGGGTCCCAGGCTTCAGCGCCGCCGATTCCTCAGGCGACGGTCCACGGACCTTGAACAGGATGTCGGCCTTGGCGACGGCGTCCTTGGCGCTCTTGGCGATAGTCGCCCCGGCGGCCTGATAGTCGGCGTCGGGATAGGTGGCTGCGGTTCCGGCGCCGCTTTCGACCACCACCGAGAATCCGGCGGCGGAGAGTTTCCTGACGGTCTCTGGGACGGCGGCGACGCGGGTCTCTCCGGGCGCATGCTCCCGGCAAACGGCGATGACGGCCATCCATGTCCCCCAAATGGCGTTCGGCGAACCATAGGCGGCGGAATCTTGGTCTGTCCAGCAGACGCCCGCGCGTGCTTGGCCGCTCTTGGTTGATCTGGAAAAGGCCGCTGTCGCGGCCCCGTGCGCGTGTTGCGCGCCGGCGCTAGTGGGCCGACTTCTTCTTCAGGGCGAGGACGCCGACGACCAGCAGCACGAAGGCCGCGGCGCTGGAGCCGAGGAAGCCGGTCTCGGTGCAGAAGAACAGCGTCAGCCAGAGCACCAGGACGGCGGTGGCCAGCGAGCCCCACTTGGTGATGCCCATCACCAGGCCATAGGTCGAGACCTGCTCGGCGATGTCCATCTCTCCGCGGTGGTAGTCGTTCGTGGCGTCGGCCATCTGCGGCGGTCTCTCTGTAAAATAAGCGCGTGGCGATTACGTCGCGGGTGCTACACGAGACCGCGCGCCGGCTCAAGCGGCGGTGACACTCGCGGCGCGACTTGCCTCGCTGGGCCCTTTCGCGTATTAGCCCGCCCCTTCGAACCGCCTGGCCAAAAGGCATGCCATGGCGGTTCTTAAACACGACCAGAAGGACGGGGCTTCACGGCTCCGACGTGAAAATGCCGAAGCTGAAGACCAAGTCCGGTGTGAAGAAGCGCTTCAAGCTGACTTCCTCCGGCAAGCTGAAGGCCGGGGTCGCTGGCAAGCGCCACCGCCTGATCAGCCACAACGCCAAGTACATCCGTCAGAACCGCGGGACCAAGGTGATGAGCGAGGCCGACGCCAAGATCATCAAGCTGTTCCTGCCCTACGGCCTCTAAGGAGATCTGACAGATGGCTCGCGTGAAACGGGGCGTTGTCGCCCACGCCAAGCACAAGAAGGTCCTGGAGCAAGCCAAGGGCTTCTACGGGCGCCGCAAGAACACCATCCGCGCCGCCAAGGCGGCCGTGGACCGTGCCGGCCAGTACGCCTATCGCGACCGCAAGGTCCGCAAGCGGAACTTCCGCTCGCTGTGGATCCAGCGGATCAACGCCGCGGCGCGCCTGGAAGGCTTCACCTATTCCCAGTTTATCTTCGGCCTGGACAAGGCCGGGATCGAAATCGACCGCAAGGTCCTCGCGGACATCGCGGGCAACGATCCGACCGGGTTCAAGGCCATCGCCGACAAGGTTCGCGCCGCGCTGGCTTAAGGCTCCTGGTCGTTTCGATCAAAGCTTATGAAAAGCCCTCCGGCGGAACCGCCGGAGGGCTTTTTGCTGCGCGCTCGGCGCCGCCCCCCATAATCGATAGCTTGGCCTCAATCAGGCTGGGCGATGTGGTCGCGATCAAGCTGCTGTTCGCCGACCCGGCGCGCGACAGGGACGGTCGGATCGACGTGACCTATGACCTGCGCGTCATTGCTCCGGATGGGGCCTGGAGGCCGCAAGGGCGGTCATTCCGGCAAGCGGCGGGGGTGTCTTCAATAACCGCGCGCAGGTCGTTGCGATGAGATTTGAGGCCAAGGATCCTGCCGGTCGGTACACGGCCCACGCGATCCTGCACGACAATGTCGCCGGTCGGCACATCCCGCTTTCGGCGAGTATCGAACTCGAGAAGTAGTCGTTCACAGCCGCGACCCATGAGGGTTCCGGATCGCATAAAAACCGCCTAGACGACACGCGTCATGACCGACCTTCCCAAACTCGAAGCCGACCTCGTCGCCGCCGTCGCCGGCGCGGCCGACCTCGCCGACCTGGAGGCCGTCCGCGTCGCCGCGCTCGGCAAGTCCGGCTCCGTCTCCGAACTGCTCAAGACGATGGGCGGGCTCAGCCCCGACGAGCGGCGCGAGCGCGGCCCGTTGATCAACGGCCTGCGCGACCGCGTCACCACGGCGCTCGCCGCCCGCAAGGCCGAGCTGGAAGCCGCCGCCCTCGACGCCAAGCTCGCGGCCGAGCGGGTCGATCTCAGCCTGCCCGCCCCGCCCGAGCGCCGCGGGCGGGTGCACCCGACCATGCAGACGCTCGACGAGATGATCGCCATCTTCGCGGACATGGGTTTCGGCCTGGCGGAAGGTCCGGACATCGAGGACGACTTCCACAACTTCACGGCCCTGAACTTCCCCCCCAAACATCCGGCGCGGGAGATGCACGACACCTTCTGGCTGCCGGAGAACGAGGCGGGGGAGCGCAAGCTGCTGCGCACCCATACCAGCCCGGTGCAGATCCGCGTCATGCAGCAGGCCAACGGCAAGCTGCCGGGCTGGATCGCCACGGGCCAGGCGCCGCCGATCCGCGTGATCGTTCCGGGCCGCGTCTACCGGTCCGACAGCGACGCCACCCACACGCCGATGTTCCACCAGCTGGAGGGCCTGGTCATCGACCGGGCCATCCACATGGGCCACCTGAAATGGACCCTCGACGCCTTCACCCGGCGGTTCTTCGAGTCCGACGCGGTGGTCACGCGCTTCCGCCCCCACCACTTCCCGTTCACCGAGCCGTCGGCCGAGATGGACGTGCAATGCGACCGCTCGGGCGGGTCGGTGAAGATCGGCGAGGGCTCCGACTGGCTGGAGATCCTCGGCGGCGGCATGGTTCACCCCAAGGTGCTGGCCAACTGCGGCCTAGATCCGGACGAGTGGCAGGGCTTCGCGTTCGGTCTCGGCGTCGATCGCCTGGGGATGCTGAAATACGGCATGCCGGACCTGCGTGACATGTTCGCCGCCGACACCCGCTGGCTGGAGCACTGGGGCTTCTCGGCCTTCCAGGCGCCCAACCCGGCCACCGGCCTGTCGTAAGGAGAGGAAGCGATGAAGTTCACCCTCTCCTGGCTCAAGGAGCACCTCGAGACGACCGCCACCGTGCAGGAAGTGGTCGACGCCATGACCATGGCCGGGCTGGAGGTCGAGGGCGTCGATGACCCCGCGTCCAAGCTCGCCAAGTTCTCGGTCGCCAAGATCGTCGAGGCGGTCCAGCACCCCAACGCCGACAAGCTGCGGGTCTGCCAGGTCGACACCAAGGACGGCCGCCTGGAGATCGTCTGCGGCGCGCCGAACGCGCGGCCTGGACTGACGACCATCTATGCGCCGATCGGCGCCTATGTGCCGGGCAGCGGCATCACCTTGGAGCCGCGACCCGTGCGCGGCGTCGTCTCCAACGGCATGCTCTGCTCGGCGAAAGAACTCGAGGTCGCCGAGGAGTCGGAAGGCATCGTCGAGCTTCCTGACGACCTCGCCGTGGGCACGCTTGCCGCCGACGCCTTTGGACTGGAGGCTGTCATCGACTTCGAGGTGACGCCGAACCGGTCCGACTGGCTGGGCGTGCGGGGCATCGCCCGGGACCTGGCCGCCGCCGGCCTCGGCACGCTGAAGGCCGAGACGGCGCCGTCGGTGAAGGGCAGCTTCCCATGTCCGGTCGAGATCCGCGTCGACGGCGAAGCCTGCGCGACCTTCGCCGGCCGGCTTATCCGCGGCGTGAAGAACGGCCCCTCGCCGGCCTGGCTGCAGCAGCGGCTGACCAGCATCGGGCTGCG
>NZ_JBIIGK010000114.1:0-9786 GCF_044236515.1 Phenylobacterium sp. | reverse complement strand
GAAAAGCGCGGCGCGTTCGAGCAGGTGTTCCAAAGCGGCCTCCAAGGGTGGAAGGTGCGCGATGGCCGGCCGGCGGCTGGAGCATTATGCGGCCAGACGCGCAGGGGGCGTGGCCTGCCATCGCGCAAAGGGTTTTCCCCGGCGCGCTTTGCTGCTGCGCAGCATTTTCGTGTCAAAGAATGTCTGGATCGGCCGTCAGGCCGGACAGGGCAGGCGCAGTTCGGCGCGGAGCCCGCCGCCCTTGCGGTTGCGCAGGGTGAGGACGCCGCCTTCGCTCGAGGCGACGCGCTCGACGATGCTGAGGCCAAGGCCGAGCCCGGCGGTGTTGCGGGCCCGGGCATAGTCCAGCCGATGGAAGGCCTCGGTCACGCGGCCGAGCTCATCCTCGGGGATGCCGGGGCCCTTGTCCTCGACCGCCAGGACAACGCGCCCGGGCTCGGCGGTGAGGATCAGGTCGGCGCTGCCGCCATAGGCCACCGCGTTTTCGATCAGGTTGTTGACCGCCCGTTTGACTGCCAGGGGACGCACCTTGATCGGCAGGTGCTCGGGGCCCCGATAGCGGACCGCGCCGCCGGCGTCGGACGCCTCGTCGACCAGGGTCATGCAGATGGCGGCAAGGTCTGTCAGCCGGGGCGGCTCGCTCTCGTGCCGCCCGCCGAGGTAGTCGAGCAGGGAATTGAGCATCGCCGTCATCTCCTCGACGTCGCGCTCGAGGGCCTCGCGGGTCTCGTCGTCGGCCACCATGCCGGCGCGCAGGCGCAGCCTGGCCAGCGGCGTGCGCAGGTCATGGCCGACCGCGGCCAGGGCTTGTGTGCGGGCGGCCAGAAGGTCCGAGATCCGCGTCTGCATGGCGTTGAAGGCGCGCGCCAGGTGGCGAAGGTCTCCGGCCCCTTCCTCCGGCACGTGAACCGCCCGTCCCTGACCGAGGGATTCGGCCGCGTGGGTCAAGTTGCGCAGCGGGCCGCCGAGGCTGCGCAGCAGCACCACGGTGACGCCGATGACCCCGGCGCAGAGGATGGCGGCAGAGATCGCCTGCTGCAGGACGAGGCCCCAGACATTGGGTCGGAGCGCGGTGTGGGCATGGATCACCGACCCGTCGCGAAGGGCGCGGATTTCCTCGTGCTCATAGAGGATGAAGCTGCCGACAAACTCGAACAGCACCGCGCACATCACCACCAGTATGACGCGGCCGATCAGCCCCTGGGGCAGCAGGCGCGCGTGAAACAGACGGGGGCGCTTCAAATCCGCTCGACCGGCAGGGCGAACATGTAGCCGACGCCGCGGACGGTGCGGATCACCGGCGTCGTTTCGCCGTCGCGGCGCAGCTTGCGGCGCAGGCGGCTGACCAGGACGTCGATGCTGCGGTCCGAGGCGTCGCTGATGCGGGCGCGGGACAGCTCGAGCAGGCGCTCGCGCCCGATCACCCGCTGCGGCTGGCCGACGAAGGCGACGAGGAGGTCGAACTCGGCGCCTGACAGGTCGACGGCGACGCCGTCGGGTGAGGTGAGCTCCCGGTGCGCCGGGTCGAGGATCCAGCCGCCGAAGGTCAGCTGGCCGCGGGCGATCTCCATGCGCCGCGGCTCGGCGGTGGTCCGGCGCAGGACGGCGCGGATCCGGGCCACCAGCTCGCGGGCGCTGAACGGCTTGGCGATGTAGTCGTCGGCGCCCAGCTCCAGGCCGAGCAGGCGGTCGGCCTCGTCGCCGCGGGCGCTGACCATGATCACCGGGATGTCGCTGACCTGGCGAATCGCACGGCAGAGGTCGAAGCCGTTGGCGCCGGGCAGCATGATGTCGAGCAGGATCATGTCGACGGGGCCGCCCTGCAGGCAGCGCTGCATCTCGGCGCCGGAGCCGGCGCTGATCGCGTGGTAGCCGTTCTCGCGGAGGGTGCGGATCAGCAGGGCCCGAAGGCTCGCGTCGTCCTCGACCACCAGAACGGTCGGGGGCCCGGGCGTCGCCAAGTTTAGGTTCAGCTCGAACATACGGACCTTACGCAGGCAAAGCGGGGCCATATCTAAGATCGGGCAGGCGGACCGCAACCGCCGGCATACAGGTGATTCCCGGCTGCGGACAGAATTAGGGCGCGTCGCGGCGTCCGCCGGCGTCGGGCGCCGAACGTTGAGGCCCGTGGATATCTATGGCGATCCGGCGGGGCGCCGGCTCAGGCGAGTTCGACCTCTTGGGTCTCCGGCGCAACGGTCCGCAGGAAGTTGACCAGCGAGCTGCGCGATTCGGGCGGCAGCCGCTCGTAGGCGATCAACAGTTCGAGCGCGCCCGGCGTGCGCATGCGCGCCAGCAGATCGAGATCCTGCGGCGTGGCGCGGTCGGCGCCGTCGAGCACCTCGAGCAGGTCGACGACGCGGCAGCTCAGCGCGCGTGCGATCTGGACCAGCCGAGAGAACGAAATCCGGTTGGCGCCGTTCTCGTACTTCTGGATCTGCTGGAAACTGACGCCGCACTGGTCGGCAAGCGACTCCTGGGAGATCCCCAGGGTCCGACGGCGGATTCGGACAGCGGCGCCAAGCGCGATGTCCATCGGATCCGGCGCCTTGGTGGAGGACTCAGCCAACTCTAGATGCTCCGTTGCCCCGAGAGGGCCTTGCGCTATTCGACGCAAACATTGCCACCAGTAAAGGCTTTTATTTCAAGTTTGAAAACCCAACCGTGTGCGGAGCGTCAAGGTGACGCTTTTGATGGGTTTCCGGCGGTTAAGGTTCTGGTGACCGAAGCACTGCGGAACTGGCGTTTCCCGTCGACCTGGCGTCAGGACCCATGCGAGTCGTTCAGTTGCATCCCCCGTTCGATCACGGCGCCGCGCTCCGCGTGCCGCCGCCGCACGACCAGAAGGGCTGGCGCATGCTCTGGACGTGGCTGGGCGACGAGGCCCAGACGGTGATCGAGGGCTCGGCTGTGCAGGTCCGCACTCCGGAGGGTCCGGTGGTCGCCCACTGTGGCGACTGGATCGTGCTCAGCCACTCCGGCTCTTTCCACGTCGCCCACGGCGCGCGGACGCTGCACGCCTAGGCGCGCGCCTTGGCCGGTTCCGGCCCGGCCGCCGCGTAGGCGGCGCTGAGCCGGCGATAGTATTTCGAGTTGAACGCCAGGATCGTCACCAGCAGGCCGATCACGCCGGACAGGGTGAAGACCAGGGCGATGCCGCGCTCGGACCCGCGGCCGAACCAGTCGCCGATGGCCTCCGCGCCGGCCCCGTTGGTCATGAACGGGATGAAGATGAACTGGGTCAGCGGGCCGATCAGGAAGGCGGTCAGGGGCGAGGCCGCCTGCTCCACCGACTGGGCGAAGCCGAACACCCGGCCCTGGCGCTCCAATGGCACAACCCGTTGCAAGGTGGTCTGCTCGGCGGCCTCGGCGTAGGGGCCGAGCAGCATCCAGATGAAGCAACCGCCCGCCAGCAGCAGGATCGACGACTGCACAGTGAAGACGCAGCAGACGGCCCAGGCGATCAGGTTGACGAGCATCAGGGTCCGCAGCGGGTTCTTCCCGAGGCCGGTGCGGGCGATCACCACGCCGCTGAGGATGAAGGCGCAGGAGATCACGCCCCACAGCAGACCCCAGGCCCGCACGTCCATCAGCGAAAGGCCATACGCGTCCATCAGCGCCATGAAGATGCCGCCGAGGAAGTTGTTGAAGGTCGAGAAGAAGATCAGGGCGAACAGCCCAGGCACGGCCGCGACGACCTTGATAGTGCCGGCGAGGTCGACCGTGCGCGGCGCGGCGGGCTTGTCGTCGTGGGCCGCCGAGCGCGGCTCGTCCAGGCGAACGAAGACGAGGTGCAGGAACGCCAGGGCGGTGAAGCCGAGCGCGAAGCCCAACGCCGCCAGCATGCCGCCCCAGGCGACGAGCAAGCCGCTGATCACGGAGGTGGTCAGGAAACCGACCCCGCTGACCATGCCCACGAGGCCGTTGGCCCTGTCGCGGCGATCCTCCGGGATGAGGATCGTCACCAGGGTCGGCAGGGCGATGCCGCGGATGTTGCCGGCGATCACCGCGAGCATGACGAGGACGATGAACGCCCAGAGCCAGATTCCCGAGACGTCGGCCAGGGCGCCTTCCGGCGCGGCGAAATAGGCGCCGAGCGACACCGCGTAGAGCGTGAACGAGGCGGCGCTGGAGCCCAGCATGACCGTCTTCTTCAGATGGTGATCGACCAGGCTGCCGAACCAGATGGCGAACCCGGCGGTGAAAACCAGATAGACGCCGGCGATGACCCCGGTGGCGAGCACCGAGCGTGTCTCCAGGTAGACCCAGAAGGTCAGCGCGAACCACACGGTGAAGTTGGTGATGTTGGCCACAAGATTGTTGGCCAGCACCTGGTGGAACGGGGTCATGCGGCGCTCCGGCGCGCGGTCGCGCCACTCAGCTTCGCCACTGTCATAGCAGTAAACCGCGAAGCCCATGTAACGTGCGGCTGAACAAGGGTCTTCGGGAGGGGCCAATGAGCCATCCGACGCCGGCGGTGAGGCTATCGCGACGCGCTGCGGGGGCGCTGCTGTTGGGCGGTCTTGCGGCGGCCGGAACCGGTGTGGCGCGGGCGCAGGCGGGCGCCGCGCTCATGCGCCGCGCGCCGAGCGAGGTCGGCGTCGACGGCGGCGCGATCCTCGACTTTCTGGCCGAGGTCGAGGCGGCCAAGATCGACATCCATAGCTTCATGCTCTGGCGGCGCGGGGCGGTGGTGGCGGAAGGGTGGTGGGCGCCCTACCGGCCCGAACTGCCGCACATGACCCACTCGCTGACCAAGAGCTTCACGGCCGCGGCGGTCGGGCTGGCGCTGGCCGAGGGCCGGTTCAAGCTGACGGACAAGGTCGTGTCCTTCTTCCCCGACGAGGCGCCGGCGACGGTCAGCCCCTGGCTAGCCTCGATGACCGTCGAGCACCTGCTGGCCATGAAGACCGGGCACGCCATGGCCGTCTCCGGCTCCGTCTGGCGACCGATCCGGACGAGTTGGGTGGCCGAGTTCTTCAAGATCCCGATCGTCAACGCCCCGGGCTCGACGTTCCTGTACACGAGCGCGGCGACCTACATGCTGTCGGCGATCATCAGCCGCACGACCGGCCAGAATACCTACGCCTACCTCAAGCCGCGGCTGTTCGAGCCGCTGGGGATCACCGGCGAGACGTGGGAGGCCGGGCCCAACGACATCACGCCGGGGGCCAACGGGCTGTCGCTGTCGACGGCCGGGATGCTGAAGCTCGGCATTCTCCACCAGCAGGACGGCGTGTGGAACGGTCGGCGGGTCCTGCCCGCCGGTTGGGCCGCGTCGGTGCAGGCGCCGCACACGCCGGGAGAATACGGCTGGCAGTGGTGGCTGAGCCCCGAAGGCTATTCGGCTCGCGGCCTGTTCGGCCAGGTGGCGATGGTGTTGCCGAAGCGCGAGGCGGTGGCGGCCTGGACCTCGGCCGACATGGACAGCCGCTCGATAAGCAAGATCTTCGAGCGGCACGCGCCGGCGATTTTCGCCGCAAGGGACCAAGCCGGCGCCGCGCGCGTGGAAGCGGCGCTTCGCTACAAGACCAGCCACCTCAGCGCGCTGCCGCCGCTGACGAAGACGACCTCGCCGTTGGTCGCCCGCATCTCGGGCAAGCGCTTCCTCGCCGAGCGGAACGCGGACGACGTTATGGAAGTCGGCTTCGAGTTCACCGACGACCGCTGCCGTTTCCGGCTCAGGGACGCGCGGGGCGAGCATGTGGTCGAGGCGGGGCTGGCGAGTTGGGTCGAAAGCCACACCAGCATGACCGGCGCGCGCCTGCACCACGAGTACCAGCTCGACGCCATGCGGGTCGTGGCGGGCGGGGCCTGGAGCGATCCCGACGTCTTCGAGATGACCTGGCAGTTCAACGAGTCGGCGTTCCGCGACCGGCTGGTCTGCCGCTTCGATGGCGACGCGGTGACGATCTCGCGCGCGGTGAACGTGAACTCGGGTGTCCGGTCGCTGCCGCCGCTGATCGCCCGGCTGCGGGCTTAGCCGACGACGAGCGGGAAGGCGCCGACCGCCAGCCCGGCGAGCAGCAGGACGAGCGACGTGGCGATCGCCCAGCGGGCTGTGAACTTCTGGTGCTCGGCGAACTCCACCCCTGACAGGTTGGCGAGGAGGTAGGTCGAGGGCACCAGCGGGCTAAGCACATGTAGTGGCTGGCCGACCAGCGAGGCGCTGGCCACCGCCTGCGCGCTGACCCCGTAGTGCGAGGCGCTCTCCGCCAGGATCGGCAGCATGCCGAAGTAGAACGCGTCGTTGGAGATGAAGAAGGTCATCGGCAGGCTGATCAGGCCCGTGATGGGCGCGAGGTAGGGGCCGAGCTGCGGTGGGATCACCGCCAGCAGGTCGCGGGACATCGCCTCGACCATGCCTGTGCCGTTTAGGATCCCGGTGAAGACGCCGGCCGCGAAGATCAGCGAGACGACCGCCAGGATATTGGCGGCATGGGCGGCCACCCGCGCCTTCTGGTCCTCCAGGCGGGGATAGTTGACGACCGCGGCGATGCAGAACGCCAGCATGAAGAGGATGGCCAGCGGCAGGACGCCGGCGATCAGCAGCGCCATCAGGACCGCGGTCAGGCCGGCGTTGAACCACACCAGCTTCGGCCGCCGCGCCTGCGGATCGGACGAGACGGTGAATCCGCGGCTGTCGGCGCCAACGCTTTCCTCGACCCCCGCGTCTCCGGCGATGGTGGGCTGGTAGTTGGGGGCGGGCGCGCCCAGCTCCAGCACGCCTAGCCGGCGGCGCTCCCGGCGGCCGTAGGCGTAGGCCAGGATCAGCAGCCAGCCGACCGCGATCGCCATCGCCGGCACCATCGGCAGGAAGATCTCCGCCGGCTCGAGTCGCAGGGCGCTGGCGGCCCGCGCCGTCGGTCCGCCCCAGGGCGTGATGTTCATCACCCCGCTGGAGAGCATGATCAGACAGGCCATGATCAGCGGGTTGAGGCCGAGGCGCTTATAGAGCGGCAGCAGGGCGGCGGTGGTGATCATGTAGGTGGTGGAGCCGTCCCCATCGAGTGAGACGAAGGTCGCCAGCACCACGGTGCCGACGACGATCTTCACCGGATCGCCGCGGACGATGCGCAACAGGGCGCCGACCGCCGGGTCGAACAGGCCGGCGTCGATCATCACCCCGAAGTAGAGGATGGCGAACATCAGCATCACCGCGGTCGGGGCGATACGGCTGATCCCGTCCAGCATCATCGGTCCGAGCCCGGGGCCGAACCCGGCCGCCAGGCCAAGGGCGAGCGGGACGATGATCAGGGCGACCAGTGGCGAAAGCCGTTGCGTCGTGATCAGGACCATGAAGGTCGCGACCATCGCAAAGCCGTACAGCGAGAGCGCCAGAGCCCACCTCCCCACGCGCTCTAGCGGCGCTGTCGTCGCGGTCAGGCTAGCACCGGATTGCGAGCTGCAAGGCGGAAAGTTGCCGTCGGGCGTGATCGCAGACGGAATCCTGCCTAAGGTGCCCGCAAAGCAGGGGAGGGCGCTATGACTGGGACGATCTTGAGGGCGGCATGCCTGGCGGTGGTTCTGGCTTTTCCGCAGGTCGTCCAGGCGCAGGGCGCCGCGCCGGCGCCGCTGGCCCACGCAGGTCCTTACGCCGAGCATCTCGCCGCCCCGTCCCGCGCCGCCGCGATCAGCCGTGGGCGGCAGATGGTGTCGGATTTCATGGCCAAGCGCGGCGTCCCCGGCCTTTCGGTGGCGGTGTCGGTGGACGGCCGCCTGGCCTGGTCGGAGGGGTTCGGGCTGGCTGACGTCGAACAGGGCGTGCCGGTGACGACCGCAACGCGCTTCCGCTCCGGCTCGACCGCCAAGCCGATGAGCATGGCGGCCGCCGCCGTCCTGCACGAACAGGGCAAGCTCGATTTCGACGCGCCGGTGCAGGCGCTGGTGCCGAGCTTTCCGGTGAAGAGCGAGAAGCCGATCACCTTCCGCATGCTCGCGGGGATGATCGGCGGCCTCAGGCACTACCGGATCGGCACCGAGGACTTCTTCAGTCCGGTCCGTTACGACGACGTCCTGCAGTATCTCGACACATTCAAGGACGAGCCGCTGATCGCCGAGCCGGGCACGAAGTTCTTCTATTCCAGCCCCGGCACCAACCTGCAGGGGGCGATGACCCAGGCGGCGGGCGGGCGGCCGTTCCCGGACCTGGTGCAGGCGCTGGTGTTCGAGCCGTTGGGGATGGCGCACACGACCCCCGATCGGAACGAGGAGATCATCCCCAACCGCACGCGCTATTACGAACGCACCGGCGGGGCCCGGACCTACCGGATACGGCCGACCTCCTGGGGTCCGGAAGGCAGGCCGGAGCGCGGCGTGCTGCTAAACGCGCCCTATACCGACAACAGCAATAAGTTCCCGTCCGGCGGCTACATGACCACGCCGGAAGATCTGGTGAAGTTCGGCGAGGCGCACCTGCGGCCGGGTTTCCTGAGGGCGGCCACTCTGCGCGAGCTCTTCACCGAGCAGAAGACGGCGGACGGCAGAGGCACCGGCTATGGCATGAACTGGTTCCTTGGCAAGGACGCCAAGGGCCGGCCGATCCGCTGGCACCCTGGATCTTCTGTCGGCGGCAATTCCATGCTGATCCTCTATCCGGACCAGAAGCTGGTCATCGCGGTGCAGACCAACCTGACGGACTCCAACATGGACGAGTTGCCCCGCGCGCTGGCCGACCTGTTCCTGGACGGCGGCGCCGGCCGCTGAAGATTCCGTCGCTACGTTGCGCGGCCGACATACAGCCGCGCGCGCCGTGTGATCACATCGACCTCCGCTGATTGAAACACCCGCGGGGGCGGGGTGGACGGGGGAATCCGAAATGGGACGTAAGTTCGTGCTGTCGCTGGTCAGCAGCGCCCTGCTGGCTGGCGGCGGCCTGGCCGCTTCGGCGCAGGAATGGACCGCGGTCGGCGGCAGCAAGGCCTTCGACCGCTATTCTCCGCTGAGCCAGATCAACAAGTCGAACGTCGGCAAGCTGCAGGTGCTCTGGGAGCGGCCGTCAGTGGACCCGTCCCTGAAGGCGCAGTACCCGGATCTGCAGCCGTCCAACTATAACCGCGGCACGCCGATCGTGATCGGCGGCGTGGCCTATGTGTCGAACGGCGTCGGGCTGATCGAGGCCTTCGATCCGCTGACCGGCAAGACCCGCTGGGTGCAGAAGCCCTTCGAGCAGAGCTTGCGCGGCGCGTCGGGAGCCAGCACGCGGTCGATCGGCTACTGGCGCAAGGGCGCCGACGAGCGGATCCTGTCGACGCGCGGCGAGTACCTCTACGCCGTCAACGCCAAGGACGGCTCGGCCATCCAAAGCTTCGGCGACAACGGCCGCGTCTATCTGCGCCGGGAAACCAAGACCAACAGCAACTTCGGCAACAGCGCCGGCGTGTTCGTGGCCGGCGACGTCGTGGTGGTGGGCGGCGGCGGGGGCGGTCCGAGCGGCGACGGCGGCGTGACCCGCGACGCGGCGCCCGAAGACATCCGCGCCTATGACGTGCGCACCGGCAATCTGGCCTGGACCTTCCACGTGCGGCCGCACGAGGGCGAGCCGGGCCGCGAGACCTGGGAAGGCGACGGCGCCAACATCACCGGCCATATGGGTTCCTGGGGCGGGATGGCCGTCGACGAGAAGCTCGGGTACGTCTACGTGCCGACCAGCGCTCCGACGAACCCGTTCTTCGGCGGCCACCGTCCGGGCGACAACCTTTATTCCAACAGTCTCGTCGTGCTGGACGCCCGAACCGGCAAGAAGGTCTGGCACTTCCAGGCCGTCCACCACGACCTGTGGGACTA
>NZ_JBIIGK010000113.1:0-9796 GCF_044236515.1 Phenylobacterium sp. | reverse complement strand
GACCTCGCGGTCAGGCGCGTCGACGTCGAACGGGGGGTCTTGGTCGGCCATCGGATTCTTGAAGAGGAAGGGTGGAGACCGGACAACGACCCGGAGCGAAACTCGTTACGGCTGCTTCCTTCCGGACCTGACCGGGTTGGCGAGGCGTCCGCCCGTCGCCGATCTCCGCGCCCTATATCGCCGCTGGCGACCGCCGGCGCAACCCGCGCGGAGCCGATCGGCGCCCCGCCGCGGTTGCCGGACGCAACGTAAATGCCTTAGTCCGCCGGGAAGCCCGCCCAGACGGGACCGCAGGACACGGGGAGAGCAAATCCATGGCGTTCAAACCTTTCGATCTGACCGGGAAGGTGGCGCTGGTCACCGGCGGCAACGGCGGCATCGGCCTTGGCATGGCCGAGGGGCTGGCTCAGGCCGGGGCGCGGGTGGTCGTCTGGGGCCAGAATCCACAGAAGAACGCCGACGCCGAGGCGCGCCTGAAAAGCCATGGCGTCGAGGCCGCCGTGCTTTCCGTCGACGTCTCCGACGAAGCGGCGGTGGTGCGCGGCGTGGCCGAAAGCATCGAGCGCTTCGGGCGGCTGGACTTCTGCGCCGCCAACGCCGGGATCGGCGGCGGCGGCGGCGCGCCGTTCGACGAGCTGACCACCGAACAGTGGCGACGGGTGACGACCGTCAACCTCGACGCCGTCTTCTGGACCTTCCGCGAGACCGCCCGGCACATGAAGCAGCGGGCGGAGGCCGGCGATCCCGGCGGCTCGCTGATGGCCACCTCGTCGACCTCGGCGATCCATGGCGCGCCGAAGAACCAGGCCTATGCCGCCACCAAGAGCGCCGTCCTGGCGCTGGTCCGCGGCGTGGCGGTGGAATATGCGCGCCACGGCGTCCGCGCCAACGCCGTGCTGCCGGGCTGGGTGCGCTCGGACATGACGGCGGCCGCCCAGGGCTGGGACAAGTTCAACACGCAGGTGATCGGCCGCGTGCCGCTGCGCCGCTGGGGCGAGCCGGAGGACTTCGCCGGGGTGGCTGTCTACCTGGCTTCCGACGCTTCGCGGTTCCACACCGGCGACGCCCTGGTGCTCGACGGCGGCTACACGATCTACTGATCGGCCATAGGGGAGACTTGATCGGCGGTCCCCGGCCGGAGCGGTCGTCGGACGGCCCCTGGCTACGCGAAGTACTTCGTGATCTACAACCCGAAGTAAGGCCAAGGCATGGCGCGCAGCGGACGCCGGCCTGCACAGCCGGCGGATGTTTGGGGCGGGCATGACGTCGACGGACGGCGGGTTCGAAGCAAGGCTGGCCAAGGCCCATGCGGCGCTTCGCGACACGCCGGGCATCCAGTTCGACTTCGCCGCTGCGCCGCCGCCCGAACCGCCTCCGGGCTGGCTGGAGCCGCTGGTCAAGCTGCTCGTCGCCCTTGGCCCGGCCCTCGCCTACGTCTTCTGGGGCGCGCTCGCCCTCGGATTGGCCTGCGTCGTCTGGCTGATCGTGCGGGAGTTCCTGCCGGCCCGCCAGGGCAAGCGCACGCCCGCCATCGCCACCGACTGGCGGCCGGACGCCCAAGCCGCGCGCGGCCTGCTGGCCGACGCCGACCGACTGGCGGCGCAAGGTCGCCATGCCGAGGCCGTCCACCTGCTGCTGTTCCGCAGTATCGAGGACCTTGCGGCGCGCCGCCCCGGCCTAGTTCGCCCGTCTCTGACCAGCCGCGACATCGCCGGCCTCGCCGAGATCCCGCCGACGCCCCGGGACGCCTTCTCGCGCCTGGCGCGGGTCGTGGAGGCGAGCTTCTTCGGTCGCCAGACGCTCGACGCCGCCGCCTTCGCCGGAGCCCGCGCCGACTACGAGGCCTTCGCCTTTGCGGACGCCTGGCGATGAGCGGCGCGGAGGTCACGCCACCGTTCCGTGGACGGACGATCATCGTCCTGACGCTGGTCGGCATCGTCGCCCTGGCCGCCCTGGCGGTGCTCGGCGCCTTCGCCGGCGAGTTCCGCGGCGGCCAGGATCCGCGG
Organism: Phenylobacterium sp.; assembly: GCF_044236515.1. Taxonomy (GTDB): domain Bacteria; phylum Pseudomonadota; class Alphaproteobacteria; order Caulobacterales; family Caulobacteraceae; genus Phenylobacterium. The sequence continues at coordinate 7,790 of NZ_JBIIGK010000113.1, read as the reverse complement.
CCCCATGCCCTGTCGCGAGCGGCGATCGGCTATGCCGGCGTTCCGATCCTGATGAAGGCGGTGGGCGCGCCGGTCGTGGTCAGCCAGACGAAGACGCCCAACGCCGCCGACGCCCTCTTGGTGCTCACCGCCGACGCCGGCTCCCGCCCCGAGGACCTTACCGCCATGCCGAAGGCGTGGCGGACGCTGATCGTCCTGCCGAAATGGCAGACGGCGCCGGAACCGCTGCGCCCCGGCGTCGTCCGCAAGATCGGCCTGCTGCAGGACGGGAAGCGATGGAGCGACGTTCTTGCGCCCTACGCCCCCGGAACCCTGACGCAACAGGGTGCGGGGCGAACGCGACCCCGCCTGCTCGGGGTCGGCGGATCGTTCGCCGGAACCGACCTAGCCCTGGGACCCATCGACCGGCTGCAAACCATCACCGGGCCGGGATGGACGCCGCTGCTGGTCGACGCACAGGGCCGCAGCGTCCTGGCCGCAGCGACGAAGCGACCGGACGTCTGGGTGCTGGCCGAGCCCGATCTGCTCAACAACCAGGGCCTCGCCGACATCGGCAACGCCCGGGGCGGGGCTGCCATCCTGGAGGCCGCACGCGCCGGCCGGCCGATCCTCTTCGACGTCACGCTGACCGGCTATGCGCGCGAGCGCGGGATCGGCCGCACTCTGCTGACCCCGCCGTGGCTGGCGGCGACCCTGTGCGCCCTGGCCGCCGCGGTGCTGATGGTGCTGCACGCCCTGGCGAACTTCGGCCCGGTGCGTCGCGGCGGCCGCGCCTTCGCGCCCGGCGCCGCGGCGCTGGTCGAGAACTCCGCCGGGCTGGTGCGCATGGCACGCAAGGAGGGCGAGTTCGCGCCCGCCTATGCCGACCTCGTCCGTACACGGATCGCCAACAATCTCGGGGCCCACGCCGACGCCGCGTGGCTCGAGGAGCTGGCCCGCCGCCGAGGCACGACACCGCCATCGGAGCTGGCCGCCGAGGCCGCCGCCGCCAAATCGCGGCACGACGTCCTGAGCGTCGGCCGCAAGCTGTTCCACTGGAGATCGGAGATGACGCGTGACCATCGCTGACGTGAAGGCGTTGGCCGAGCAGGTGCGGGCCGAGGTCGCCAAGGCGATCATCGGCCAGACCGAGACCGTCGACCTCTTGCTGACGGCGCTGTTCGCCCGCGGCCACGTGCTGCTGGAAGGGCCGCCCGGCGTCGCCAAGACGTTCCTGGCCCAGAGTTTCGCCCGCACCCTGGCGCTGGACTTCGGTCGCATCCAGTTCACGCCGGACCTGATGCCCGCCGACATCATCGGGACCAACGTCTTCAACTTCCAGACCAGCACCTTCTCGCTTACCGAAGGGCCGATCTTCTGCGAGCTGCTGCTGGCCGACGAGGTGAACCGCACCCCGCCCAAGACCCAGGCTGCGCTGCTGGAAGCCATGCAGGAGCGCCGCGTCACCATAGACGGCAAGACCCGGCAGTTGAGCGAGCGGTTCATGGTCGTCGCGACCCAGAACCCGCTGGAGCAGCAGGGCACCTATCCTCTGCCGGAAGCCCAGCTCGACCGCTTCCTGTTCAAGCACGTTCTCGCCTATCCGAGCCTGGAGGAGGAGCGCCGCATCGTCGCCGCCTATGGCCAGCAGAGCGGCCACGCCGATCCCGCCGACCTCGACCTGAAGCCGGTGGTGACCGCAAAGGCCCTGACCGCCGCCCGCGGGGCGGTGGCCGGCGTGAAGCTGACGGACGAGATCGTCGACTACGTCCTCACCCTGGTGCGCTCGACGCGCGAGAGCCCGGACCTGCAGGCCGGCGCCTCGCCGCGCAGCGCCGCGCAGCTGGCCCTGGCGGCCCGGGCCCGGGCGGCCCTGGACGGCCGCGACTATGCGATCCCCGACGACGTCAAGGCTCTGGCTCTGCCGGCCCTGCGCCACCGCGTAATCCTGTCGCCGGCCGCCGAGATCGACGGGCGGCGGGCCGATGAAGTGATCGCCGGGCTGGTCGAACAGGCCGCCGCGCCGCGCTGAGCCCGATGATCGCCCTCTATCCCAGCCGGCGGGCCATCCTGCTGATGGCGGCGGGCGCCCCGCTCGCCCTCGGCCTCGCCCTGGTGGCGCCCGGGATGTGGGCGGCGGCCGGCGGCTGGATCGCCCTGGTCGCGGCGCTGATGCTGGCCGACGCGCTGATCGCGCCTTCGCCGCGCCGCGTCGAAATGGAGATCGTTGCGCCCCGCGTGGTCGGCGTCGGCCGGACCGCGGCGGCCCGGCTGGCGGCGCGGTTCCCGGGCGCCGCGCCGCGTCGGATCGAACTCGCGGCCGGCGGCGACGAGCGGCTGGCGGTCAGCCCGGAGCGAACGCGGGGGCGCAACGCCGCCGTTGAGCTTGTCCTGACGCCGCAGCGGCGCGGGACAGGCCGAATCGAAAGCGCCTGGGCGCGTTGGACCGGCCCGCTTGGCCTCGTCTGGCTGCAGAAACGGCAGGACGGCCCCGAGGTCGCCGTCACCCCCGACATCGCCGGCGTGAAGGACCAGGCGCTGCGGCTCTTCACGCGGGATGCGGCGCTCGGCGCCAAGCCGCTGCTGGAGACCGGCGAGGGCTCGGACTTCCACGCGCTCAAGGACTTCACCACCGGCATGGATCTCGGCGACATCGACTGGAAGTCGAGCGCCCGGCGGCTGAAGCTGGTCGGACGCGAGCATCGCACCGAGCGCAACCACCACATCGTCCTGGCCCTCGACACCGGCCGGCTGATGAGCGCCCCGGCCGGCGGCCTGCCGCGCATCGACCGGGCGATCCACGCCGCTCTGCTGCTCGCCTTCGTGTCGCTGAAGCTCGGCGACCGTGTCGGTCTCTTCGCCTTCGACGCCAGGCCGCGGCTGGCCAGCGGCATGACCGCAGGGGCCGCCGCCTTTCCCCTGCTGCAGCGGCTGGCGGCCGGCCTCGACTATTCCGCCGAGGAGACCAACTTCACCCTCGGGCTGACCGCCCTCTCCGGCCGCCTCGACCGGCGGGCGATGGTCGTGGTGTTCACCGACTTCGCCGATCCGACCAGCGCCGAGCTGATGGTGGAGAATGTCGCCCGGCTAACCCACACCCACCTGGTGCTGTTCGTCGCCTTCCGCGACGACGACCTTGAGGCCCTGGTCGAACGCGAGCCCTCCGAGGCCGACGACGTCACCCGCGCGGTCATCGCCGGCGAGCTGCTGCGCCAGCGCGAGGCGGTGGTTACGCGGCTGAAGCGGCTGGGCGTCGAGATCGTCGACGCGCCGGCTGACGGCTTGCCCATGGCCTTGCTCAACACCTACCTCGACGCCAAGCGGCGGGGACGGCTCTGATGGCCGAACTGCAGTTGAAGAGCCGCCGTTTCCGGGCCGAGCGCGAGGCCGACTGGCGGCGGCTTGAGCGCCTGCTGGAGAAGGCCGAGGCGCGCGGACCTTCCAAGCTGAGCAAAGACGAGCTGCTGGCCATGCCGGTGCTCTACCGCCAGGCTCTGTCGTCGCTGTCGGTGGCCCGGGCGATCTCGCTCGACCAGAGCCTGATCTCCTATCTCGAGAGCCTCTGCACCCGGGCCTATTTCTTCGTCTACGGCACGCGAACGCGGCTGGGCGAACGGCTGGCGGCTTTCTTCCTGCACGACTGGCCGGCCGCGGTGCGCGACCTATGGCGCCCGACCGTGGTCTCGACCCTGCTGATGGTTGTTGGCGCCGTCGTCGCCTTCGTGCTTGTCCGCGCCGATCCCGACTGGTTCAACGCCTTCGTCGACCCGCAGATGTCGCAGGGGCGCGATCCGACAACCTCCGCCGCCGGGCTGCGCGAGACGCTCTACGCCCGGCCCGACGCCAAGGACGGCCTGTCGGTTTTCGCCACCTTCCTCTTCACCCACAACGCCCAAGTCGCCCTGTTCGCGTTTGCTCTCGGCTTCGCGCTCTGCCTGCCGACCGCCGGACTGATGGTGTTCAACGGGGCGGTGCTGGGTGCGATGCTGGCGGTGTTCGCCCGCCATGGGCTCGGGTTCGAGCTCGGCGGCTGGCTGCTTGTCCACGGCGCGACGGAGCTCTTCGCCATCGCCATCGCCGGCGGCGCGGGTCTGTCGATCGGCTGGGCGGTGGTCTTCCCGGGCGCCCGCAGCCGCATCGACGCGGCCGCCGAGACCGGCCGGCGGGCCGCTACCGCCATGGCCGGCGTCGTGGTGATGCTGCTGGTCGCCGGTCTTCTCGAAGGCTTCGCCCGCCAACTCCTCCGGGCCGACCTCGTGCGATACGCGATAGCCCTCATCACCGGGCTGGCTTGGACGGCCTACTTCTACTGGCCGCGGCGGGCCCGGCGATGAGCCCGCGCGCCGCCAAACAGGCCCTCGCGCCCCAGCCCGCCGGCGAGACCATACGCGGACTGGTGACGCCGGAGGGCGTCGACCTGCGCCTGCGGATCGCTTCTTACGGCGAGCGGATCGCGGCCCTGGCCATCGACCTTGGGCTGATGCTCGGGGCCCTGATCCTAGTGACGATCGGCGCGGCCTTCGTCTGGGGCTTCGGCCGGCTGCCGATGCTGAACCAGGCGCTGGCCGTCCTGTGGCTGCTCGGGACCTTCCTGCTACGCAACTTCTACTTCATGGCCTTCGAGATGCGGCCGCGGGCGGCGACGCCAGGCAAGCGCGTCATGGGACTGCGCGTCGTCAGCGCCACCGGCGGCCGCCTGACCTCCGATGCGGTGTTCGCCCGCAACGCCATGCGCGAGATCGAGATCTTACTGCCGCTGTCTTTTCTCGGCGCCGAGGGCCAGGGCGTCGACGGCGCGCTGATCGCGCTGGGCGGCCTGTGGAGCGCGGTTTTCGTGCTGTTCCCGCTGTTCAACCGCGACCGCCGGCGGCTGGGCGACCTCGCGGCCGGCACCCTGGTGGTGAAAGCGCCGAAGCGGCTTCTTCAGGCTGACCTCGCTGACACCGATCGCACCGCCGCGACGGGTCTGACCTTCACCCCGGCGCAGCTCGACGCCTACGGGATCAAGGAACTGCACGTGCTGGAAGAGGTCCTGCGCGCCAACGCCCGTCCGGCGCTGAGCGAGGTCGCCCAGCGCATCAAGGCCAAGATCGCCTGGGAGGGCCCGTCCGACATTCCCGACCGGACCTTCCTCAACGCCTATTACGCCGGCCTGCGCGGCCGGCTGGAGGCCGGCGTCCTGCTCGGCCGCCGCCGCCGCGACAAGTTCGACCGACCCTAGGCGATCCTCAGGCGAAAACTTCGCTCAGTCTCTCTGATCCGCGCCCTTCGCGCTTCTCCCGCAGTTCCACGAACAGCACCGCCGAACCGGCTGCGCCAAGCATGGTGCTGAGGGTCTGAACGATGATGTTGAAGAGGAGGCTGAGCCCCTGAACCACCAGCCCGTCGCCGCCGCCACCGCCACCAATGACCGCCGCGGCGACGGCCAGCCCGCTCACCAGTCCGATCGCCAGGCTGACCCCCATCACGATGAGCAGAACGACGATCCCAAGCCCGAAGATGCGCCAGCGATTGCCGCGGGTCAGCGCAGCGCTGCGTTTCAACGCTCCGACGACGCCTGTGTCTTCGGTGATCAACGCCGGCGCGGCGACGCACCAGGCGCAGACCAGGATGATCCCGGGAACGACCAGCAACATGAAGCCGAGCACACAGCCGATAGCCGAAAGAATTCCGAGGCCGACGAGCGGCCAAAAGGCCCGCAGCCCGATGGACAGGCTTTCGCCGATCGCCGGGCGAACGCCTTCGCGATCCTTCACGGTGGCGTGGACCAGGACAGCCTGAAGCACAACGGCGCCGACGACGCTTACCAGCACGACCAGGGGCAACCAGATCAGGTGCGATGGCTCGAAGGTCGCACCCGGAGTTTTCGGAACGACGAGGAGCTGGAGCAAAGCCGTCAGGCCGCCGGGTAGCCCGGCCAGGATCAAGGCGACCGTGAAGAACGCTTTGAAGTTGCGGCCCACCACCGCAAACGTTTCCTTGATCACCCTGCCGATATCGATCTTGCCGCCGCCAGCGGCCGCCGCGTCGCTCATCGCTCTCCCCTCCAAAGTCCCGCCGGAGAGGTAATCACGGCCTACGCAACCTGTCGACGAGGTGCAGTGGAGGTCTCGGGACCTCAGCCCGGGAAGCAGGCCGCATACATCTTGTCGAGAATACGGAAGAACTGCGTTTGCTCTTCCTCCGTCAGCGCCTGGCGGATCGGCGCTTCGTTGCGCCGGGCGTGGTCATGCAGCCGGTCGAGCGCCTTCTGGCCCTCTCGGGTGATGTAGAGCGCATGACGCCGCCGGTCGGACGGCGAGCGGCGGCGCTCGGCCCAACCGAGCCGCTCCAGCCCGTCGAGGATCGAGACGATGGTCGCCTTGTCGAACCCGACCTCACGGGACAGGGTCGTCTGGGACACTCCCGGGTTGGCGCCGATCAGCGCCAGGGCGCTGAAGGTTCCTGGTTTGGCCTCGGGAGCGAGCTCGTTGAAGCCGCGGGAGAGATGGTTGTGGATCCGCCGGAAGCGGAACCCGATCAGCTCGTTGAGAACCCCCAGCTCGACCTCGAAATCTTCCGCGGCGGGTGCAACGTTCGTCGTGGAAGGGGGCATCGGAGCCTTTCGGGCAAAGCCGGCGAAGCGGCAGCATGTTTCCTTTCCGAAACGTCTCGCCTCGTCAACTAGTCCGCTCGATCGCGACTATCGGCGATTCCCCCTATTCCAGATCAAGCGCGGGCCAGGCCGTCCAGGACGGCGGTCCAGCGTGCGGATCGAGGCGCGGGCGAGCCGTACGTCTGCCCCCCACTGGTGCAGAATGTCCGCCATGGCGGCGGCGCGCGGACCCGCGCGGCGAGACGCCGCCGCGGTTTAGATCTGGTTTTTCAGGGAGATGGTGGACGCGACAGGGATTGAACCTGTGACCCCCTCGATGTCAACGAGGTGCTCTCCCGCTGAGCTACGCGTCCGTACCGTCTATTCGGGAAGGCGGGGATATAACGATGGCCGAACGTCTGTGCAAGCACCCGGATCGGTGTCAGGCGGCGATCATCCGCTCCACCTCGGAGACGATCTCGCGAAGGTGAATGGGTTTCGACAGCACCTTGGCCCCAGGAGGCGCCGCCTCGCCGGCCGCCAACGCGACCGCGGCGAAGCCCGTAATGAACATGATGCGCAGGCCGGGATGCCGCGCCGCGGCCCGCCGCGCCACCTCGATGCCGTCCATGCCCGGCATGACGATGTCGGTCAGCAACAGGTCCCAGTCCTGGTCGAGGATAGCCGCCGCCTCGTCGCCATCGGCGCAGGCGACCACGTCGTAGCCGGCCCGCTCGAGCGCGCGGGCCAGGAAGCCGCGCAGCGAGTCGTCGTCTTCGGCGAGGAGGATGCGGGGCATGGGGCGGGCGTCGTCTTCAAGGTTAAGCCCCCAGCCTAGCGAGGGAACGGTAAACCCGCGATGAACCTTTGACCGGCGGAGGGCTTGCGCGTCTATTGCGCCGCATGAAGGCCTGGGAGCCCACCATCGCCGAGCCCGCCGCCGAGCCCGAGGACCTCATCGTGGAGCCCGCGTTCGACATCCGCCGGGCGGGCGCGCAGGGCGACCCGCCGCCGACGCCCCTGGTGTTCGCCTCGCCGCACTCCGGCCGGCTCTATCCCGACGACATGATGGCCGCCGCCCAGCTCGATGCGGTCAGCATCCGCCGGTCTGAGGACGCCTTCGTCGACGACCTGATCGCCGGCGCCGTCGATCTCGGCGTGCCGCTGATCACCGCCCGGTTCGCCCGCGCCTACATCGACCTCAACCGCGAGCCGTTCGAACTCGACGCCAACATGT
>NZ_JBIIGK010000112.1:0-9806 GCF_044236515.1 Phenylobacterium sp. | reverse complement strand
AGACAGCAATAACCGATGTTCGGATGGCCGCCTCCAAGCCGGCGCCCGCCCCTGCAATGTGTCCGATGATGGGGTCTGAGGCGCGCCCGCGGGCTATTAGCTTCCGTTTCTGGTCGCAACGCCCCGCTCTCAGGAGGCCTGTTCATGCCCACCGGATCGGACGGGGACGATCTCCTTTCCGGCAACGCCGGCGGGCAGACGCTGGACGGTGGTCCTGGGAACGACACAGCCAGCTACGCAAGCGCCACGACGGGCGTCATGGCGAACCTGGCAAGCGGAACCGTCGCCTTTGCGCCGCGCATCATGCCGCTTGGGGATTCCATCACCTTTGGCGTTCAGTGGGAAACCGCCGGCGGCTACCGGGGCCCGCTCTGGGACCTCACCGTCGCGAACGACCTGGCGATAAACTTCGTCGGTTCGGTCGTCGGCGGAAATATCGAGGACGCGGATAACGAAGGCCATCCGGGCTGGACCATCGACCAGATGGACGCCAACGTCGCCACCTGGATTGCCGCAGCCAACCCGGACGTAGTGCTGCTGATCGCCGGCACCAACAACACCAAGGGCAATCCCCTTCCGACCGCCACCCAGATACTCAACAAGCTCTCGCGCCTGATCGACGACATCGCCGCTCAGCCGAACGCGCCGAGGCTGTTCGTCGGCCCAATCCCGCCGATGACCGACGATCAGCCGGCCACCCGCATTGCGCTGGCGCAGGCCTACAATGCGATGATCCCCGACCTCATCGCCCAGAAGCGCACCGCAGGTATCGACGTCACCTATGTCGACATGAGCGACCTGACGCCCGCCGACATCACCGCCCCGCCGCACGACCCCGGATTGCACCCCAACCCTTCCGGATACACGAAGATCGCCGCCAACTGGTACGAGGCGCTCGCGACGAGGCTCGGCGGGGACAACGGCGGGCTGTCGCGCACGGCGTCCGACCAACTGATCTCGATCGAGAACCTCGAGGGTTCGGCGTATCGCGACGTGCTCATCGGAGACGGCGGAGCCAACAGGCTGGTCGGTCTCGGCGGGGGCGATCTCCTCAACGGCGGAAGCGGCGCCGATACGATGATCGGCGGGCTCGGCGACGACACCTATTACGTCGACCACGCGGGCGATCAGGTGGTCGAGCGCGCCGGCGAAGGTCGGGACACGGTCCGGACGATATTCACCAGCGTCGGCCTGGCCGCCAACATCGAGAACCTGACGTTTGTCGGCTCGGGCAGCTTCGCGGGGACCGGGAACGAACTGGCCAATCTGATGACCGGCGGATCCGGCGCCGACACGCTGAGCGGCGGGATGGACAGCGCGATCGACACGCTGGTGGGCGGCGCCGGTGATGACGTCTACATCGTCATGGCCGGCGATCTCGTCAATGAAAGCGCCGGGGCCGGGCGCGACAGGGTCCGGACCGACCTCGCCACCTACATCCTTCGGGCCGAGGTCGAGGAACTCGTCTACACGGGCGCCGCAGCGTTCAAGGGTTTCGGCAACGCGAGCGACAACCTGATCATCGGGGGCGACGGGAATGACGCCCTGAACGGACTCGCTGGCGCCGACACGCTCCTCGGCGGCGCTGGCGGCGACAGCTACACGGTCGACAACGTCGGCGACGTGGTCAGCGAGGTCGATGCGGTCAACGGCGGAGACGCGGGCGGCACGGACACGGTGAAAACCACGCTGACGAGCTACACGCTCGGAAGCTACATCGAGAAGCTCACCTTCATCGGGCTGGACGCCGCCGTTGGATTCCAGGGAACCGGCAACGGGCTGGTCAACAAGATCACCGGCGGGCCGGGCGACGACACGCTTAGCGGCGGAGCCGACGGCCTGAAGGACACCCTCGTCGGCGGAGCCGGAGACGACACCTACATCGTCCAGGTCGGCGACGTGGTCACGGAAAACGCCGACGCCGGCCAGGACAGGGTCCAGACCGCGCTTTCCACCTACGTGCTCCCGGTCAATGTCGAAGAACTGGTTTTCACCGGGGTCGGCGGCTTCAATGGCAGCGGCAACAGCGCAGACAACCTGATGAGCGGCGGCGCCGGCGCCGACACGTTGTCGGGCGGCCTGGGAGCCGACACCATCACGGGCGGAGCCGGCGTCGACACGATCGCGGGCTCACGGGCGGAGCTCAACGGCGACCTGATCAGCGACTATGACGGCGACAGGATCGTGCTCAGCCAGAGCCTGGCGAGCGCGGCGAATGTGCAACTCGACCTTGCCGGCTCCAATGCCTTGCTGAGGATCGATGGCGACAACAACGGCGTCTTCGAGACCGTGATCACGCTGCAAGGCGCCGTCCGCGGCCAGCTGGAGGTCGAGAGCGCCAACGGTTTCACCAACAACGTCCTCCGACTGGGAGTCCCGTCGCTCAGCCTGGCCGCGACAAACGCTGTCAAGGCGGAGGGGAACAGCGGCTCCACCGCCTTCACCTTCACCGTCACCCGCTCGGGTGACCTCTCCGGCCCCGCCACGGTCGACTGGACGGTGAGCGGATCGGGGCTCTCCCCGGCCGACAGCGCCGACTTCGGAGGCGCCCTGCCGAGCGGCCAGGTCAGCTTCGCGGCCGGCGAGGCCGCCAAGGTGGTCACGGTCCAGGTGGCGGGCGACACCGTCTTCGAGCCGGACGAGGCCTTCACCGTCACCCTGTCCAACCCCTCCGGCGGGGCCACCACCCAAGCCACGGCCGTGGGCTCGATCGTCAACGACGACCCCGCCGCGTCGTCGCTCAGCCTGGCCGCGACGAGCGCCACCCATGCGGAGGGGAACAGCGGCACGGCCGCCTACACCTTCACGGTCACGCGCTCGGGCGACCTCTCCGGCCCCGCCGCGGCGAGCTGGACGGTGAGCGGAACGGGGGCCTCTCCGGCCGACGCCGCCGACTTCGGCGGCGCCCTGCCGAGCGGCCAGGTGAATTTCGCCGCCGGCGAGACATCAAAGGTGATCACCTTCAACGTGGCGGGCGATACAGCCTTCGAACCGGACGAGAACTTTACGGTCACCCTGTTCAATGCGACCAGCAACACCGCCATCATTCAGGCGACGGCGGTCGGCTCCATCACCAACGACGACGTCTTCGTCCTGACCGGCACCAGCGGTGCTGACGCGCTGAACGGCGGAGCTGACGGCGATACCATCCAGGGGCTGGGCGGAAACGACAAGATCACCGGCAACGGCGGCGACGACGTGGTGGACGCTGGCGACGGCGCCGACACGGTCACCGGCGGCGATCAGGACGATTTCATCCTCGGCGGGGCCGGTGACGACGTCCTAAAGGGCAACAACCACAACGACACCCTGGTGGGGGGTGCTGGGACGGACAGCCTGACCGGCAGCTCCGGCCTCGACGTGTTCCGGTTCGAAAGTCTCGACGGCAGCGTTGACGTCATCACCGACTTCAGCGGCAACGACAAGGTCGAGCTCGATCTGCTCGGGCTCGGGGTCACGGGCGGCCAGGTGGTGTTCGTCAACGGCCTCTCGACCAGCACCGCGAACCAGGCGGCGTTGCACTACGTCGCCTCGACGGGCGCCCTTTATATCGACCTGAACGGGGGCGACACGGCCGACGCGGTTCAGTTCGCCACCCTCAGCAACAAGTACGCCCTCAGCCTGGGCTCGTTCTCATTCATCAACGGCGGCGCGGCGTCGCCTATGCTGAGCCTGGCGGCAGCCAGCGCCACCAGGGCGGAAGGAAATAGCGGCTTGACCACCCTCACCTTCACCGTCACGCGCTCCGGCGACCTGTCCGGCGTCACGACAGTCGACTGGGCGGTGAGCGGATCCGGCGCATCCGCGGCCGACGCCGCCGACTTTGGCGGCGCCCTGCCCAGCGGTCAGGTGAGCTTTGCCGCCGGCGAGGCCTCTAAGACAATTAGCGTCTATGCAGCGGGCGACACGGTGTTCGAGGCCAACGAAGGCTTCACCGTCACCCTCTCCAACCCTACTGGCGGCGCCATCACTCAGGCCACCGCCAGCGGCTCGATCACCAACGACGACGCCGCCCCGTCGTTGAGCGTAGCCGCGGCCAACGCGGTCCAGGCCGAGGGAAACAGCGGCTCCGCCTCCTTCACCTTCGCCGTCACGCGCACGGGCGACCTGTCCGGCTCCACGACGGTCAGCTGGGCGGTGAGCGGATCTGGCGCCTCGCCGGCCAACGCCGCTGACTTCGGCGGCGCCCTGCCGAGCGGCCAGGTCAGTTTCGCCACCGGCGAGAGCTCCAAGGTGATCACCCTGGACGTGGCGGGCGATACGGCCTACGAACCGGACGAAGGCTTCACGGTCACCCTCTCCAACCCCTCGGCCGGCTTCATCATCGCTCAGGCGACCGCCGCCGGATCGATCACCAACGACGACGACGCGCCGGCCGCTCTTAGCCTAGCCGCGACCAGCGCCATCCATGCTGAGGGCGACAGCGGCGCTACTGTTTTCACCTTCACCGTCACCCGCTCCGGCGACCTGTCCGGCGCCGCCACGGCGGACTGGGTGGTAAGCGGATCAGGCGCGTCCGCGGCCGACGCTGCCGACTTTGGCGGCTCCCTGCCTAGCGGCCAGGTGAGCTTCGCCGCTGGCGAGACCTCCAAGGTGATCACCTTCGATGTCGCCGGCGACACCGCTTTCGAGCCTGACGAGGGCTTCACCATCACCCTCTCCAATCCCACCGGGTCGATAGTTACGCAGGCGACGGCCTCCGGCTCCATCACGAACGACGACGGCTTTGTCATGCTCGGCACCAGCGGCCCCGACCTGCTGAGCGGCGGCGCGGTCGGCGACACGGTTCAAGGCCTGGCGGGCGACGACAAGATCTTCGGCAACGGCGGCGATGACGTGTTGGACGGCGACGACGGCGCCGACACCGTCTCCGGCGGAGATCAGGACGACCTGGTTCGCGGCGGGGCCGGTGACGACATCCTCAAGGGCAACAACCACAACGACACCCTCGTGGGCGGTGCGGGTTCGGACAACCTGACGGGCAGTTCCGGCCTGGACGTCTTCAGGTTCGAACGCCTCGATGGCGGCATCGACGTCATCACCGACTTCAGCGGCAACGATAAGGTCGAGCTGGACCTGCTCGGAATGGGCGTCTCGGGCTCCCAGGTGCTGTTCGTCAACGGCCTCGGACCCAGCACCGCGGATGTCGCGGCGTTGCACTACGTCGCCTCCACAGGCGCTCTTTATCTGGACTTGAACGGGGGCGACGCGGCCGACGCGGTGCAGTTCGCCACCCTCAGCAACAAGTACGCGCTCAGTCTGGGCTCGTTCCTGCTGAACTGAGGTCCGAGCTCAAGCCCAGCTCACCACGGGCGCAACAGGGCCCCGAGGAGGCTGAAGCCGCCTTGGAAGTTCTGCATGAAGCTTTTGGCGCCCGACATATCGACCACGACGATGTCGTTGCCGAACACCTGTGGATCCTCAGATTTACCGGAGCGGATCTGCGCGAGGTCGAAGAAGGCGCTGTGGCGCTTGCCCCCGACCGTCCGGAAGATCGCCACGCGTCTGGTGTTCGCCAGCCGAGGGTCGGGGCCCCGCGCCAATGAAACAGCCTGCAGAAGTGTGGTCGGCCCCGCCAGCGGATAGACACCCGGCTGCAGGACCGCGCCGTCGACCGTCACCTTCTGGCCCTGGGCCTCATTGACTGTGACGATAACCTTCGGGTCCTTCATGTAGTTCTGGCGCAGCAGGCCTTCGATGTCCGTGGACAATTCCGCAGGCGTGCGGCCGCCGGCCTGAACCTGGCCGATCAGCGGCAGCAGAATCTTGCCGCCGGAATCGACCTGCACCTCGCGCTTGAGTTCTTCGATGCCGAAGACGTTGACCTCAATCTTGTCCTGGGCCCCGATCCGGTAGTCCGCGGCGGCGGTGGAGATCAGGGCGGCCGACTCCGGAGGAGGCAGGCTGGGGCCGGCGACCGCGGGCGCCGCGGCCGTTGTCAGGATGATCGCCGCGACAGCGGCGAGGGCGGGTCTGGACCTGCGCATGACATGGACTCCGGAATCGCGACCCGCCGATTTGCGTCGTCGCCTTAAGGCTCGCTGTCGAAAGGTAGGCCCCGGATGCCGGCGCAAACTCTAACATCCGCTAAGAAAGCACGCCGTTTCCGGGGGTCGGCGACGGGTCTCGATCAGACGCCATAGTACTCTCGGTACCACTCTACGAACCGCGCCACGCCCGCCTCGATCGCGGTGGACGGTGCGTAGCCAAGCACGTCGCGGGTCTCGCGGATGTCGGCCTCGGTGCGCGCCACGTCGCCCATCTGCATCGGCATCAAATTGAGCACCGCCTTGCGGCCGAGGGTCTCCTGCAGAACGTCGATGTAACGCATCAGCTCAACTCGGCTGGAGTTGCCCAGGTTAAGGATCCGCCAGGGGGCGACGCCGCTGGTCGCGGGGTCGGGGGCCAGGGGGTCCCACGCGGGATCGATCCCGGGCGCCCGGTCGAGGGCGGCGACCAGGCCGTCGACGATGTCGTCCACGTAAGTAAAGTCGCGCTGCATCCTGCCCTCCCCGTACACGTCGATAGGGCGGCCTTTGAGGATCGCGTCGGTGAACTTGAAGAGCGCCATGTCCGGCCGTCCCCAAGGCCCGTAGACCGTGAAGAAGCGCAGGCCCGTGGAAGGAAAGCCGAAGAGGTGTGAGTAGCTGTGCGCCATGGCTTCGTTGGCGATCTTCGTGGCGGCATAGACCGTGATCGGATGCACCGCGGACTCGTGCACGTTGAAGGGCAGGTTGCCGTTCGCCCCGTAGACGGAACTCGTCGAGGCGTAGACGAGGTGCTGGGGCCCGACTGCACGACAGCCCTCCAAAATGTTCAGGAAGCCGACGAGGTTCGAGTCCACGTAGGCCTCGGGGTTTTCCAGGCTGTAGCGCACGCCGGCCTGTGCGGCGAGGTTGACGATTTGGCTGGGGCGGACCTCGTCAAAGAGCGCGCGCATGGCGTCGCGATCTTCGAGGTTGATCTCAAGGTGGCGGTAGGCGCCGTTCTCGATGAGAACGTTCCGGCGGGCCCGCTTCAAGGCGGGATCGTAGTAGGCGTTCATGTTGTCGAGGCCGACAACCTCCTCGCCACGTGCGAGCAGCCGCCGCGCGAGGTGAAAGCCGATGAACCCCGCGGTCCCGGTCACTAATACAGACACCGACGCCCTCCTCCTTCGAACCTTCGGGTTCGCTTGCGCTTTCCGCCGTCAACCCGCCGCAAGGCGAGCGTGGATCGCTTCGGCGGCCTCTTCCGGGGTCATGGCGGTGGTGTCGATGTGGATCTCGGCGTGCTCGGGGGCCTCGTAAGGGCTGTCGATGCCGGTGAAGTTCTTCAGCTCGCCGGCCCGCGCCTTCTTGTAGAGGCCCTTCACGTCACGGCGTTCCGCCTCCGCGATCGGCGTGTCTACGAACACCTCGACGAACTCGAGTTCGCCGATCAGTTCCCGCGCCATGCGCCGCTCGGCGCGGAACGGCGAGATGAAGCTCACCAGCACAATGAGGCCGGCGTCGACCATCAGCTTCGAGACCTCGGCGACGCGGCGGATGTTTTCGACGCGATCTTCGTCGGTGAAGCCGAGGTCCTTGTTGAGGCCATGACGGACGTTGTCCCCATCGAGAAGATAGGTGTGCTTGCCGTCGGCCAGCAGGCGCTTCTCAAGCAGGTTGGCGATGGTCGACTTGCCGGCTCCGGAGAGGCCGGTGAACCAGACCACCCTCGGCTTCTGTGCCTTGGCCGCGGCGCGGCTTCTCTTATCGATGTCGAGCGCCTGCCAGTGGATGTTCTGGCTACGGCGCAGGGCGAAGTGCAGCATGCCGGCGCCGACCGTGCGATTGGAGATCCGGTCGACGAGAATGAAGCCGCCGAGGTCCTTGTCTTCGGCGTAGGCGTCGAAGGCGAATGGTGCGTCGGTGGAGAGATTCACCACGCCGATCTCGTTGAGCTCGAGCCGCTTGGCGGCGAGCTGCTCGAGGGTGTTCACATTGACCTTGTACTTGGGCTCGGTGACCTGGGCGGCCACGGTGCGGGCCCCGAGTTTCAGCAGGTAGGGGCGGCCGGGCAGCATGGCCTCGTCGTCGAACCAGACGAGGGTGGCCTCGAACTGGTCGGCGACGGAGGGCGGCTGGCCCGCGACGGCCAGGACGTCGCCGCGGGAGACGTCGATCTCGTCGGCGAGGGTCAGGGTCACCGACTGGCCGGCGACGGCCTCGGCAAGGTCGCCGCCCATGGTGACGATGCGGGTCACGGTGCTCTCGCGCCCGGACGGCAGGGCCTTGACCTTGTCGCCAGGCCTGACGACGCCGGCCGAGACGAAGCCGGAGAAGCCGCGGAAGTCGAGGTTGGGGCGGTTGACCCACTGCACCGGCATGCGGAACGGCTGCTCGCGCAGGTCGTCCTCGATGGGGGCGTCTTCCAGCCAGCGCATCAGCGGCGGGCCGGCGTACCAGGGGGCCTTGTCGCTGCGCTCGGTGATGTTGTCGCCCTTGAGCGCCGACATCGGGATGGCGGTGAAGCCGGTCAGGCCGATCTGCTCGGCGAAGGCCGAATAGTCGGCGAGGATCTGGTCGAAGACTTCCTGGCTCCAGTCCACGAGGTCCATCTTGTTGATGGCCAGGACGACGTGGCGGATGCCGAGCAGGTTCACGAGGTAGCTGTGCCGGCGGGTCTGGGTCAGCACCCCGCGGCGGGCGTCGATCAGGATGATGGCGGCGTCGGCGGTCGAGGCGCCGGTGACCATGTTGCGGGTGTACTGCTCGTGGCCCGGGGTGTCGGCGACGATGAACTTGCGCTTGTCGGTCGAGAAGAACCGGTAGGCGACGTCGATGGTGATGCCCTGCTCGCGCTCGGCGGCCAGGCCGTCGACCAGGAGGGCGAAGTCGATGTCGCCGCCCTGGGTGCCGACCTTGCGGCTGTCGGCCTCGAGGGCCGCCAGCTGGTCCTCGAAGATCATCTTGGAGTCGTAGAGCAGCCGGCCGATCAGGGTCGACTTGCCGTCGTCCACCGAGCCGCAGGTCAGGAACCGCAGCAGCGACTTGTGCTCGTGGGCGTGGAGGTAGGCCTCGATGTCCTGCGCGATGAGATCGGACTGGTGGGACATCAGAAATACCCCTCCTGCTTCTTCTTCTCCATCGAGGCGGACTGGTCGTGGTCGATGACCCGGCCCTGGCGCTCGGAGGTGGTGGTCAGGAGCATTTCCTGGATGATCTCGGGGAGGGTCGAGGCGGTGCTCTCGACGGCGCCGGTCAGCGGGTAGCAGCCGAGGGTGCGGAAGCGCACCGAGCGCATCTGCGGGGTCTCGCCGGGCTTCAGGCGGAAGCGGTCGTCGTCGACCATCAGCAGCGTGCCGTCGCGCTCGACCACCGGCCGCTCGGCCGAGAAGTAGAGCGGCACGATCGGGATGTTCTCGAGGTGGATGTATTGCCAGATGTCGAGCTCGGTCCAGTTCGACAGCGGGAAGACGCGGATGCTCTCGCCCGGGTTCTTGCGGGTGTTGTAGAGCCGCCAGAGCTCGGGGCGCTGGTTCTTCGGGTCCCAGCGATGCTGGGCCGAGCGGAACGAGAAGATCCGCTCCTTGGCCCGCGACTTCTCCTCGTCGCGCCGGGCGCCGCCGAAGGCCGCGTCGAAGCCGTACTTGTCGAGAGCCTGCTTCAGCCCCTCGGTCTTCCACATGTCGGTGTGCAGCGGGCCGTGGTCGAACGGGTTGATGCCGCGCGCCTCGGCCTCCGGGTTCTTGTGCACCAGCAGGTCGAAGCCGAGCTCGCGGGCCATCCGCTCGCGCATCTGGTACATCGCCTGGAACTTCCAGGTCGTGTCGACGTGCAGCA
>NZ_JBIIGK010000017.1:0-32194 GCF_044236515.1 Phenylobacterium sp. | reverse complement strand
AGAGGTCACAGGCCTCGGTCTCCGCCTCGGCCCGGGCCATCGGCCCCTCCGGCATCGCCTGGCCGAACGAGATGGTGGCGCTCTTCACCAACCCGCCGCAGCTCCGGCAGGTCGGGATCACCCCCCGCTCCACGAACGGCGCCCGCAGATCCTCGAGCTCGTAGCGCTCGGCGCACTCCAGGCAGGCGGCGTAGGTCGCGTTGCCGTGCAGCTCGATGACCCGCTCGGCCGGAACCCCGCTCGCCTGGTGCAGGCCATCGACGTTCTGGGTGATCACGCTGGTCGCCTTGCCGGCCGCGACCAGCCGCGCCACCGCCATATGCCCGGCGTTGGGCTGGCCGCCGACCCAGCCCGCCCGGCCGGTGAAAACCCGCTCCCACGCCTCGCGCCGCGCCGCCGGATCGCTGACGAAGCTGTCGAAATAGATCGGCTTCATCCGGCTCCACACCCCGCCCGGGCTGCGGAAATCCGGAATGCCGCTCTCCGTCGAGATCCCCGCCCCGGTGAACACCACCATCCGGCGGGCGTCGGCGATCATGCGGGCGAGGTCGGCGCGGGACATGGCCGCCAGCCTACCAGACTCCGCGTCGCGGTCTCCCTCTCCTCACGGGAAGGGCCGACCCGGCCAAGCCGACCGGGATGGGGCCGGCCATCGTCACACCGCTCCGAACGCCCGCGCCAGATCCTCCGGCCCGACGCCCTCGGCCTCGATCTGCTTGACCCGCGCGGTCTCGCCCTGCGCGATCCGCACCGCCGACTTGGGCACGCCCAACGCCTTGGCCAGCACGGCGACCACCGCCGCATTCGCCGCTCCGTCCGCGGCGGCGGCGGCCACCCGGACCTTCAGCAGCGGCCGCCCGGCGCCGTCGGCGACCCAGCCCTCGACCGCATCGCGCCCGCCGCGCGGCGTCACGCGGACGGCGAATCTCATTCGGCCGCGCGACGTCTCAGACGCCGGCCGCCAGACGGATCAGGAAGCCCTCCAGCGCCGGCAGCAGGTATCGCTGCACCCCGGTGATCACCAGGATCACGACGATCGGCGACAGGTCGACGCCGCCCAGCGGCGGGATGATCCGCTGGAACGGCCGCATCACCGGCGCCGTCACCGCATCGAGGAACCGGCTGACGCTGTAGACGAAGCGGTTGCGCAGGTTGATCACGTCGAACGCCACCAGCCACGACAGGATCGCGCTGATGATGATCGCCCAGACCAGCAGGCTCAAAAGGCTGGAGATGATGAAGAACACGAACTGAATGATCGCGACCATGAGGCCCTCGTCCCGCGGCGTAAGCTCCGCTTCTAGCCGCCTTTCAACGCACGGCAAGGCTGTGGGCGCCACAGGTGCTTGACAGAGGCGCACCGGAAAGGGTTATTCCGCGCCTTCCTGGGGCCGTAGCTCAGTTGGTAGAGCGCCTCGTTCGCAATGAGGAGGTCAGGGGTTCGACTCCCCTCGGCTCCACCAGGAACCTCTAGGCCATTGGATGGTCTAGAAAATTCCACAAGATCAGTCGCTTAGAATGTCCAAGCCCCCTGCGTCTGCTACACATGATGCAGAGGGAAAGATGCCGACTGGTCTCATTCGTCGCGGTGCTCGCTACTCCATTCGCCGCCGTGTTCCGCTGGCTTTGGTCGCTTACTATGGCAAGGCAGAAATAACGCAGGCGCTGGGGACGGCGGACCCAAAAGTCGCGCGCCAGCGACTGCCGTTGAAATGGGCCGCGCTGGACAAGGAGTTCGCGGCGGTCCTCGCAAAGCTTAATGCTGAACCGGCTGCGCCTTCTGCGACGGCGGGTCCAATACCCGAAGCGACGGCTCCTGATCGCTACGCGACGATGAGCGAGGCTGAGTGGGACTACATGGTCGAGAACGAGAAGTTCTGGGCCGACCAGGGCGCCAAGGAGGAGTTCGAGCGGGAGGAAGCGGAGGCTATCGAGCAGCGCCTCCTGCGCATGTCGGAAGGATCCGAGCGCGGGCTCACGCTGGAACAGCGCGCCGTTCGCAATCTGCTGCGGGACCAACAGCAGTATCGGCGGATTGCAGAAGAGCAGACGGCGGCTGCGCGCTCAGAGATCGCGCGAGCCCACGTGGCTCAGCAGGGGCGAACTACACCGACCGGTGATCCCAAAGCCGAGTCCCGAGCCGCCGATACGTCGACTTCGCTCGATGCCATCGTGGACAAGTGGGCCGCCGAGCGGAAGGTCAGCGCAAAGGGCGTAGATACCCACCGCGCCGTTGCTCGATGGTTCGTGGAGCGCCTCGGTGTGGTGGCCGTCGAGAAGATCACGAAGCGTGACGTGCTAGCTTTCAAAGACAAGCTGCTCGCGGAGGGAACGTCGGCGGCCAACGTGAAGGTGAAGCTCACCCGCCTGCGGACGCTGCTCAACTACGCTGCCTCGAATGACTTCATCCCTGAAAACCCGGCGAAGGATGTCACCGTCGTCGTGCCGGACGCGGAGAAGAACAAGCGCAAGCCGTTCGACCTCCCGTCGCTCACGACGATCTTCGGAAGCCCCGTCTACAGTCAGGACGAACGGCCCACCGAAGGCCGGGGCGAGGCCGCCTACTGGCTGCCGCTGCTCGCGCTCTACACGGGCGCCCGGCTTGAGGAGTTAGGCCAACTCCGGCCGAACGACGTGCGCGAGGAAGCCTATCCCGACGCGGAAGAGAACGAGCAGAAGGCGTGGTTCATTCACCTGACCGAGGACGAGGAGGACGGTCTCAAGCTCAAGAACGCCGGGAGCGAGCGCGTCGTGCCGGTCCACCCCGCTCTGGAGCATCAGGGCTTCCTGCGGTTCATCCGGGCCGCCAAGGACGCGGGCCAAACCCGCCTCTTCCCCGACCTGCGGCCGAACAAGTATGGCCGCCTTACAGCCAAGTGGGGTGAGTGGTTCGGGGCCTACAAGCGCAACGTCTGCGGCATCACAGATGGACGGCTTGTGTTCCACTCCTTCCGCCACACCTTCAAGCGCTACGCGCGGCACGTGAAGATGGTCGAGGGTGTCCAGCGCCAGATTATGGGGCATAGCGGCAAGGACGCGGCTGACGACTACGGCGACGGCTACACCCTTCACCAACTCGTTGAGGGGATGAGGCAATACAAGGTGCCCGGCTTCAAGCTGCCGCCCCCGCCGCCCTACCTCCGCTCGGCCTAAGCCGCGCTCGCGTCGAAAGCCCGGTCAGCGGTCGCGGAGTGAGGCTTTCACGCGTCGTCGGCGGCTACAGCCCTGCCGCTGTCAGGATGTCAGATGGCTGCACCTTCATGGCCGTCGCGATCCGGAGAACGGCGAGGACGCTGACGTTCCGCTTGCCGCGTTCGACCTCGCCCATATGGGTGCGGTTGATTTGTGCGGCGTCTGCCAGCGCTTCCTGAGACATCTTCAGTTCGAGACGCTTGGCGCGGATCGCGTCGCCCAGCTTCACGAGCGCGCGTTCTCCCTCCGACCTGTTCGCGACCCGTGGCACGGCGCGAACGTCGCCCAATGTTGGATTTACGCACCACCTGATCTATGCACCATTCGACGTCGCAGCCTGGGCTGCGGATAGTTGGGGGCATGAGTTGAGACAGTTGGCGTGCGCCGTCTTCATCGCATCGACGGCTATGGCTTCCTCGGCAGGAGCGCAGCCGCAGCCCGCGCAGCCGACAGCCGCCCGTGACGCGTTCCACGCGTGCTTTCAGGCCGTCCAGGCGCAGCTAGAGGCCACGAAGCCCACGCCCGAGCGCTATCAGATGGCGATTGAGGGCGCCTGTCTCATGGAAGAGGACGCGTCGCTAACCGAGTTCGAGACCTATTTACGGGCCTGGGACCGGGGCCACAGCGATGTCACGGCCAAGAGCGTCCAGAACGCCCGCGCAGGATATCGCCGCGTGCGGCTGCAAACGGTGAGCGACTACACCCTGCGATACGAGGCGAGGCAGAGGTAGCGCCCACCTCAGTCTACGGACCAGCCCGCCCAGCGGAGCACCGGCCTGAGGTCGGGGAACATCTCCAGGGCGTTCATGCACTCCCGCCAACTGAGCTTGTTGAAGTCAGGCTCCACGTGTCCGTCTGGAAAGCTCACCTCCAGCCTGCCGGTAGGCCAGCGCTTGGCCGCGATGCCATTCACTTCGTGTGTGGTGAACTCGTCGTTCCGGTCGGCTTTCAGCCGCTCCAGGCGGTCGAGGTGGCTGTCCAGGCTCCGCTGCACGACCGGCGCGAGCCCGGCCTTCATCCGCTCAAAATTCTCGCCGCTGCGGGCCAGATGGCAGGCGTAGCAGGATCGGTCCCGCGTCCGTCGCCGGAAATTGCCGCATCTAGGACAAAGGCCGCTGATGTCTATGTAGGATGGGGCGCCCGCCATGAAGGCGGCAAACCGGCCCTCGTTCGAGACGCGCTTCCGTAGGGCTTCAGCATAGGCGGGGTCGGCTTGGCAGATGGTCCGCTGGCGAGCGTCCAGCTTGTCGGCGCGGGGTTGGCGCTGGTGGAGCGTGAACCTCGGGTCCTGGGCTGCGCCATAGGCGACGCGGCGAGGACGAGACGCCCTTTTGTCCGGTTTCTCGTTCATAGTTCCTATGAAAGAAGGGGAGTTACGAGGGCTTTCCCAGCAGCGCCTCTAGGACATCCACCCGAAGCTTCTGGTCGCCGACCGCGATCCGCTTGTAGCCCTTGTCAGAGGTGAAAATCTTGTAGGGGCGGTCGCCGATGACCACGGCCTCCGGGGTGAAGGTGACGGTCACGGACACCGAGCGGTTCGCCTTGCGTCTGAGTGCCTGTCCCGTCAGTCCCTTCTTGATCTTGGAAAGAGTGTTGTAGGTTTTCAGGTCCAGGGGCGTCTCATTGCGGCCGAGCATCCCTTGGATTTCCCGAAGCAGGTATTTGGGCAGCGGTCGGTCCAGGTAGCCTTCCTCAACGTGGAAGCTCGGGAACCGCGCCTGTATGCCCGCCACGATCTGCTTGTTCGTCCGGCTGCGGTATTCCTTACTCGTGATCAGGCTGTCCACCACCTGGATCGGCACGCGGCTGAAGCCCTTGGGGCGCTTCTTGTAGAACCTCACCTGCGCCGTAGCGCCCAAGCCCGCCGCTCCTGGCGTGCGCTCAACGTAGGCTCTGAGGAACTCGCTGACCTTCTTGTCGGCCTCCAACTGGAGCGCCCGACGCGCCTCACTTACCGGCATCAAACCCTCAAAACTTCGCCCCATGTCCACGCCTCGCGCGGACGCACTCAGTGGGAGCGTCTGTGGCACAGGCCGGGCCGGGGCGGCAAACGTCGGCAGGCGAGCGCGGCCTCCCGTCGCAACTCGAAACCGGGTCGTGGAGTGAGGGCGCTCGTTAGAAGGTGCGTCTCTGAAGCGAGGCCAGCTCCTCTTCCACAAGCCGCTTCGGTAGTTGGAAGAAGTCGAACAGCTCATAGAGGGGTCTTAAAATTGCGAACACCACCTCAGGAAGAGCCTGAGGCAGCGCCTCCACGGCCACCGTTTCTGTCGCCTCGTAGCTGTTCTGCTCCGCCCTATGTCCGTCAAATAGAAGACGGTTGGGGTTGCCGTAGGACACGAGCTGCCGGCCAGCTAGACCAACCCACCGGCAGTGACAGATAAGATTGGCATCTGCGGCATTGAGCGCCTTGGCGATGTAGGAGGCTTGGAGGATGGCCTCTCCGATACGCCACGTTGGCGTCGTGATGTCGAAGGACGTGCCCGGCGTGACCTCCCGATAGCCGCCGTCCTCCGGAAGTCCTCGACGGGTGAACAGCAGTCCGTCCGGCGAAACTCGCCAGAAGTCGTGGTGAGCCGGCTTGTCGTATGAGCCATCCGTATCGGGACCCCGCCAGAACTCAACAGCCCCGTCGATGGCCTTGGGTGCAAAAGGGTCGCGCGTGAGGGTCAGGAATGGAGGCCAGCCTGAGTGGTTGCGGACGGAAGATGCGATTGTGGCGCGCAGCTCCGGCAAGCTCTGCACGTCGAACGTGCCGTCTATCGCGATGCCGACATCATAGTGGCCGCTAGGCAGCCGAGGTGCAGCGTCCTGGGGTAGCGGGGCGACACGGCTCTCCCAACGCTCGACAGCGGCTCGCTCGAACTCTGCCAGTTGCTCGGCGCGAGACTGCTTCGACGGGGCTGCAGTTGGTATGACCCCCGCCATAATCATGCGCATGGCCTCAACAAGCTCGGCTTGCCGGTTTTGGACACACCGCTCTATCAGGCGGTCCCACTCCTCTGCCGTGCGGGGCTCCTCGCTGTTCGGCCCTGGTCGCCGCACGTAAATGCGTTGAGCGACGAGCTTTGCCCCATCTGGCGATCCGCTTTTCGCGCGAACAGGGACGCGGTGCCCGCCTGGCACGGAGATGACGGGGAAGCGATCAGATCCGCTGCCGCGCGTCCGGTGCTGCACTCTGCACTGAATAGCGGGATCAACATACTTCGCGACGATGCTCTGCACGCGATCTTGCGACCACTCATCAAGGTTGGGAGGACGCGCCGTCGCTGGCTCGAATGAGCCGTCCGCCTGCTCTTCGAAGCCGATGATGATGTAGCCGCCACCATGATTTGCCAGGGCGATGATTTCCTTGGCGAGTGCTGCGCGGTGGTCATTGGTGGCCAGGTCCAGCCACTCCTTGACCTCCACGTCTAGCGCCTCGCGCGGCTCAGCGAGAAGCTCCTCCAGGTCCGCGTTGGTGACCTCTGCCATAGGTCTTCTGCCCTCCTAGGACGCGGCGCAGTATCGCTTCACGGTGGCCTCCGATAGCTGGAAATGACGGGCCGTATCTTTGATGCTGGCTGAACGCGCACGCCTCCAAGCGGCCACAGCAGCGGCGTCAGCGGCCTTGGGACGGCCAAGGCCGTCCTTCCCCCGGTGCGTCTTTCCGGTGGCCTTCAGCGCCGCTCTGGCGGCCGCACGGCCGCCCTCGGTTCGCTCCCTGATCCTGCGCCGCTCCATGTCCGCGATCTGGGCCAGCACGGCGAGGATGAGTTCGCCCACGTCCCCGGCAATCGGGCCGAGCCCGTGAACTTCCACGGTCACGCCGTTCCGGATTAGTTGCCGCACGGTAGTCTGCACGTCGAGTGCATCACGGCCGAGGCGATCCACTGCGTAAACGCAGACGGCATCTCCCTTCCGCACCTGCTCCAGGAGCTTGGCGAAGCCGGGACGCTCGGCGGCCATAACGCCTCCGCTGATCCCTTCGTCCTTGAACTCCTTGTCGAAGCCGCCGCCCATGGCTTGTCGCTGAGCTTCGATGCTCTGGTCCCCGGTGCTGACCCGGTAGTAGGCGATGCGCATAGGCTAGCTCACAAGTTAGGGTGACGATTTCTCCAGCTCATAAGCTGGCTCAAATGCCAGGGTCAAGTATCTTATGCGCCATAGCGCAGAACCTACAACTTTTGAGCGGCTATCCGTTTGACCTGTAGGGGTGCGCTTACTGGCCTAGCTTCGTGTCATGCCTTGGAAGCGGCGCTCAATCCGCGCGCTGCTGAGATGGTCCCACACTACCGCTAGCCTACGTGCACAGCATCGGAGCCAACACAGATGATCGTTCTCGACCCGCCCGTCCTCTACGCCGTCGCCGCTCTGGTGAGCGCGTGCGGTGCCGCCATCGCTGGCGTGATCTGGGCTGTTAGGCGGAAGCCGTGACGCTTGACCTGTTCTGCGGCTGCGGGGGCACCCCCTATGGGGCAATAGCGCGCTCCACAGTCCGAGGGCATGGTCTCGCAACAGCTTATCAAATTTTAGGTCGGCCTGCATTCGCAGGTCATCACAAGGGGGCAGTAGTGGAGGAAGCGTCCGGCGAGGAAAATCGCAAACTAGCGCTTATGCGCTTCACGCTTGGCTCACCGTGCGCCCTCGAAATCGAGCAGAGCGTAGCGGACGGGCTTGTTAGGGCCATGGAGATCATCTTGGAGATGGTCAGCGTGGAGCAGAAATTCTCGATTATTATGGAGAATTTTCTGGAGTTTGAGCAGGAGATTGCTTCAACGGTTCTCAGAGACGCCTACTTCTCCAGCCAATCGGCTCAGGAGTTCTTTGATGCCAAGCAGGCTTTCAATCGGCGTGCGCTAAATATTCTCACTGCCGTGAGGCTGTATCACGATCAATCCCACAGCCATGTGAGGGTTATATTTCCAGATGAACCCGAACGGTGGGGAGAACTAAAGCGGGCGTTCTCGGAAGAATATGATCAATACTTGTCGTATCGAACGATGGAAGCGCTTCGCAACTACGCTCAGCATCGCGGCCTACCAATCCAGGGCCTGACGATGGGGTCGAGATGGTTGGACTCACAGACGCCCGCCAGCAGGCTAGAGTTCAATGCGGCCACGAACATCATCATTAGCGAACTAGAGAGCGACTCTAAGTTCAAAAAGAGTGTGCTGGAGGAGCTAAGGCAGGTGGGCGGGAGCAAGGGTGTCGTGGATGTGCGGCCAATGGTCCGCGAATACATCCAGAGCATCGCGAGCGTGCACGAAAAATTCCGGGGAATGTCAGACCCTCTCGTAGAGGAGAGCTTGTCATTGGTCGAAGAGTGGAAGGGGAAATACAAGAAGCACTGCCCTAGCACAGAGCAATCATCAATCGCGGTGGGTTGGCAGTATGAAAACCGCTCCAGAGAGCGGATTGCCTACCTCAACGATGAGCAGATCTCGCAACTCGCCATTCTGAGAGGGCGGACTAGGAGCAACGTCAACTTGGCGAAGCGCTTTGTGACGACGGCCCCCTATCAGCGGTGACACTGAGAAGATCGAAGCTAGGTGCAGCGCCCCCCCTTGAAGCACGGCTGCTGATCTAGGCAGGGAGGCTTGACCGTCTCTCGCTCAATCGCTCCAACACGGTAGGGAGCGCGTCGGAGTTGCGGCGCGCGAAGGGGCGTATCGGTGGCCAAGCTCACGCAATCAGAACTCGAAACCCACCTATGGAAGGCGGCGGACATTCTGCGCGGCCACGTCGATGCGGGGAAGTTCAAGGACTACATTTTCGGTCTGCTCTTCTACAAACGCCTCTGCGACGTGTGGGAAGAGGAGTTCGAGGTCCTGCTCGCCGAGACCGGCGACCGCGAGGAGGCGGCCGAACCGGACGAGCACCGCTTCCACGTTCCGGCCGAACACCGCTGGGACGCGGTGCGGAAGCACTCGACGCAAATCGGCCAGCACCTAAACAACGCCTTCGCCGCCATCGAGGACAAGAACCTGCGGCTGCGCGGGGTGTTCGGCGACATCGACTTCGCCAATCAGGAACGCTTCCCTGATGCGCGGCTCGAAGCCCTGCTCGCCCACTTCGAGAAGCACCGGCTGCGGAACGCCGACGTGCCCGCCGACATGCTCGGCGACGCCTACATGTATTTGATCAAGCAGTTCGCCGACAGCGCGGGCAAGTCGGGCGGCGAGTTCTACACGCCCCGGCAGGTCGTGCGGCTGATCGTCGAGTGCCTTCAGCCCCAGCCCGGCATGTCAATCTACGACCCGACCTGCGGCTCTGGCGGCATGCTGCTGGAAGCCGTCCAATACGTGAAAGACCACGGCGGCAACGCCCGCAGCCTGTCCCTCTTTGGTCAGGAGAAGGAACTCGACACGTGGTCCATCGCTGAGATCAACCTCTTCCTCCACGACATCGACGATGCGTTTATCGCCAAGGGCGACACCTTGCTGGCGCCGAGGCGATACGACCCCAAGACCAAGGAGTTCGTGGCGGGCGTCGGCGCCTACGACCGGGTGATGGCCAACCCGCCATTCTCGGCAAAGGAATGGGGCCACGAGATTTGGTCCAACGGCGATCCGTTCGGGCGAGACAAATACGGTTGCCCGCCCAAAGGCTACGGCGACCTCGCGTTCGTCCAGCACATGATTGCCAGCCTCAAGCCGGGAGGATTGCTCGGCGTGGTCGTTCCCGACGGAATGCTTTTCCGGGGCGGCGGGGAACGCACGATCCGAGAGAAGCTTGTGCGGGCCGATCTTGTGGAAGCGGTGATCGGGTTGGCACCCAACATCTTCTACGGGGCGGATGCTCCCACCAGCATTTTGATCATCAACGCATCCAAGCCTGACCACGCTCGCGGCAGGGTGCTGATTGTGAACGGAGAGGAAAAGTTTGCTCCCGGCCGCGCTCGAAATGCGCTCTCGGACGAGGACGTGCAGTGCTTAGTGACCGCCTACCAGAATCGAGCGGAAGTGCCGCGCCTCGCAACGGTAGTGACAACCGAGCAGATTGCCGATCTAAAGTTCAACCTCTCACCTAATCGCTATGTGCCGCTATCCTCCCCCGCAGAAAGTCATGAGCCTGACGTTCTAATCTCTGCGTTTGAGGCTGAATGCGCGGCGTTGAACGCCTCTATTGGGGATGCCAACCAGTCCATCAAACGACTCTTTGATACTGACTGGTCCATCGACGCTCCGAGAACTCGCAAACTTGGCGAGATGGCCCAACTCATCTCAGGCCAGCACATTCCTGCTGCGGACTACAATACAAACGGAGACGGGGTTCCTTACCTTACCGGCCCGTCCGACTTTCCTAACGGAAAGATCAAAACGACAAAGTATACCAAGTCCCCCAGGGTAATGTGTGCTGAGGGAGACATTCTTATCACCGTTAAGGGCTCGGGCGTCGGCAAGACTACCATCGCAGACCGGGCTTATTGCATCAGCAGGCAACTTATGGCGATCAGGCCAGCGGGTGTGGATTCACAGTTTTTGTATGAAGTTATACAATCCATTGTAAAGGACCTAAACGAGCAGGCAGGAGGTCCAATCCCCGGCATTACGCGAGACGATATTCTGTCAAAGGATGTCCTAATATATCCAGAGGCGAAGCAATCGATGCTTGGGGGCGACTTCACGTCTATACGCCGACTGATCGAGACGCTTTCTAATCAGGCGGCCATTCTGGAAAAGCTTCGGCTTGCGGCGACCGAACGCGTGCTTGGTCGCGTCGAATGAGCGAATACCGCCTCGCCGAAAAGCCGACGCTCGATGCGCTGACCGGACTGGGCTACCAGCCGCTCTCGTCCGAGGCGGCCATGGTCATGCGGCAGGAGGAAAACCGCGTCATCCTCGCGCCAGTGCTGATCGAGGCATTGCAGGCCCTCAACGGCATCGGCGCGGCCGACGCGGAAGCGATCTACGGCGAACTCTCCACGCTTTCTGACAACGAGGAATGGCAGAGGAAGCTGCGCGGGGCCTACTCGCGCCGGTTCGCCGGGGAGGCCCGCGACCGACCGATTAAGCTGATCAACTTCAAGCACCCCGAGCGAAACAGCTTCCACGTAGTCCGCCAGTTCCGCGTCGCAGCCCAGCGTTCGCGGATTGCCGACATTGTGGTGTTCGTGAACGGCATTCCGCTGGTGGTGATCGAGGCCAAGTGCCCGTTGAAGGCCACGGCGAAGGCCGAGGAGGCGTTCGAGCAGATCAAGCAATACGAGCGGGACATCCCGCGCCTCTTCTACTCCAATGCCTTCAACCTCGTGACGGACGGGATCAGGACCGAATACGGGGCCACCGGCAGCCCGTCGCAGTTCTACGCCCCTTGGCCGGATGCATGGCCGAGGAGCCGGGACGAGTTTCCCGACGATCTCTCCAAAGACCTCTGGTGCCTGTTGGAGCCGTCGCGGCTGCTGGACCTTCTGGCCCACTTCATCGTTTTCGAGACCGATCCCGAGAGCGGCCGGAAGATCAAGAAGGTCTGCCGCTACCAGCAGTTTCGAGCGGTGAACAAAGCGGTCGCCCGTGTCGCCGAGGGCAAGCTCAAGAAGGGGATGATCTGGCATACGCAGGGATCGGGCAAGAGCCTGACCATGGTGTTCCTCGCGCTGAAGCTGAAGACCCACCTGACGCTGGACGCGCCGACGCTGGCCAACCCGAACATCCTCGTCCTGACCGACCGCATCGATCTTGACGACCAGATTTCCAAGACCTTCGTCGCCTGCGGCCTGCCGAACCCGAAGCAGGCTGGCTCGGTCGGTGAATTGCGCGAGGCCGTGGCGCGTAGCGGCAACGGCCAAATCCTACTCTCGACCATCTTCAAGTTCGCGGGATCGAAGGACCCGATCCCGAACTCCGAGAACTGGATCGTGCTCGTGGACGAGTGCCACAGAACTCAGGAGAAGGACCTCGGCGCCTACCTTCAGGCGACGCTGCCTGACGCGCGGTTCTTCGGCCTGACCGGCACGCCCATCAAGAACACCGACAAGGACACCTACGCCCGCTTCAGCGAGCCTGGCGAGGGCTACCTCGACAAGTATGGGATCGACGACGCGGTGCGCGACGGCGCGACGGTGCCGATCCTCTACGAAGGGCGAAAGACCGATTGGTCGATCAACGAGGCCGAACTCGACATCCTGTTCGACCGCTGGTTCGTCGATCTGGCGGACGAAAAGCGCGAGCAGTTGAAAGCCAAGGGGCTGACGCTCGCCACCATCGCCAAGCACCCTGAGCGTGTGCGGCTGGTCGCCTTGGACATATGGGAGCACTTTAAGCAGGTCTGCCGCCCGGACGGCTTCAAGGCTCAGATCGTCTGCGTGGATCGCGAGGCCGTGGTGCTCTACCGCGCCGCGATGGCGGCCGTGATCGCCGCCGATCTGGTGAAGGGCGGGATGGACGAGGCCGATGCGAGGGCCAAGGCCGACACGATGATCGCCTGCGTGTTCTCCAAGTCTCAAGAGGACAACAAGCCGTCCGAGGACCCCGAGATCGCCGCGCTCAGGGCTGAGCTCGAAGGCTGGTATCTCGACGACGCGGCCGAGAAGGAGGCCAAGAAGCGGTTCAAGGCGTTCGGCGATGAGCCGAGTTTCCTGATCGTCTGCGACAAGCTGCTGACTGGCTTCGACGCACCCATCGAAGCGGTGATGTATCTCGACAAGCCGCTGAAGGAGCACGGGTTGCTTCAGGCCATCGCCCGCACCAATCGCACCTGCTCGCTCAAAAAGCCGGATGGGGTAGAGATCGAAAAGCCCCATGGCCGGATCGTCGACTACATCGGGGTGACCAATCACCTCGACGGGGCTCTGGCTTCCTACCGTGCCGAGGACGTGCAGAACGCCCTGCGCGACATCGGCATCTTGAGAAACGACCTCAAGGAAGCCCACGCTCGCTACGCCCGGCAGAAGCGGCTGATGGGCCTCGACGGAATGGACGAGAAGGCGGCGGCCTATGCGGTCGGCAAGATTGCCGCCGAGGGCCGCGAAGACGATTGGTTCGAGCTTCAGCGGCTCGCCCGCAACTTCGTCCGCGTCTACGGCGACCTCTCTCCCGATCCGGCAATCTTGGAGTTTACCGCCGAGGTGAAGTGGGCGGCGGCGTTCCTGCGGCTGGCGACGCAGGTGATCTCGAAGGACGAGAGCGTCGATCACAAGAGCTATACGGGCAAGATCAGGGACATGCTGGAAGAGCACGTCCACGCCACCGGCCTCTCGACCACGATCCGGCTGCGCTCGATCACCGACCCAAACTTCGCCGACGACTTCGCGGTCGAGGAGAAGTCGGAGGAGGAGCTTCAGGAGGCGTTCGTCCGAAAGTCGGCCGAGCTTCGTCGAGTGACCCGTGAACTCGTGGATAAGAACCCCGCGCAATACGGGCGCTTCTCCGAGCGGGTGCTTGAGATCATCCGCCGGTTCGAGGAGGGGCAGATCGCCGCCGCAGAAGGGCTGCGGGACTTCGAGGACCTGGCGGGCGGCATCAATGCCGAACAGGGCGCTCACGCCGACCTGGGCATGGACGAGCGCGCATTCTCGATCCTCCGGATCGTGGAGGTGCTGGCGACCGACGTTGACCATGCGAGCTTGCAGGCTGCCGCCGTCCAGATCGGGGACCTCTACGCGACCGCACAGCGCGATCAGCCCTCTTGGTTCTTCATGGACGGCTACCGCAAAGACCTCCGGAAAGCCATGCGGCCGATCCTCCGCTCGCATGGCGTGGCAGACGCTTCGGCCGTCTGTGAAAAGATCGAAGAGTTCGCGGTTCACGCCTACGCGGGCGACCGCTGATGCCCAGCGTGTGGGTTGGACAGACGGAGATCCCCTACGAGCTGCGGCGCTCAGCGGTGGTGTCGGAGCGCCGCATCACCGTTACGCCGGGCTGTGTGGAGGTGCTGGCCCTCGTGGGTGACGATGAGGCTGAAGTCGAAGGCTTTCTCCGCCGCAAGCGTCAGTGGCTGTTCGATACGCTGCGCGAGATGGAAGAGGCCTTGGTCAAGCGGCCCGTCGTGCCGCGCTTCCGCAGTGGGTCGAAGATACCGTTTCGCGGTCGCCAGTGGCCGCTGATCGTGCGCCGTCACGACGGGCGTCACGTCGAGATCACCCACCGCAACGGCTTCCTCGTTGATCTGCCAAGCTGGGTCACGGAGGAAGCGATAGAGGCGGTCGCCGCAACTGAAGTGAAGCTGTGGCTGAAGCGTCGCGTGCGGTTGGACGCCAAGGAGATCGCCGCAAACTACCACCGTCGATTCGGCCTGAAGCCCCGCTCGACCCGCCTTGCCGAGTTCGTGACGGGCTGGGGCTCCTGCACCCCGGCTGGAACCTTGCATCTGGACTGGCGGCTCGTGTTCGCACCCAAGAGAGTGCTGGAATACGTCGTGGTCCACGAACTGGCCCACCTGAAACATCGCTCCCACGGCGATGAGTTCTGGTCCTTTGTCGGCTCCCTGATGCCCGACTATGAAAGGCCGAAAGCATGGCTGGAAGCCCACGGCGCCAGCCTCGACGCCGACTTCCTGAGGCGCGCTTAGTTCGCGAAGTCTTCCGCGATGGCGCTTTGGCTGCTACACAGGGGCACCACAAACGTAGCACACGCCGCTTGCTAAGTGGCTGATTTTGCTGGTGTGAGGGTGTTTCCCCTCGGCTCCACCAGGAACCCTCCCGACATCGCACCCTTCGTCAGTCCCCGTCGAGGACCGCGCGCACCTTGGCCGCCAGTTCGGCGAAGGCGAACGGCTTGCTGATCAGGTGCACGCCCGGGTCCAGGGTGCCGTTGTGAACGATGGCGTTGCGCGTATAGCCGGTAGTGAACAGCACCTTCAGCCCGGGGCGTCGCCGCACGGCCTCGTCGGCCACCTGCCGCCCGTTCATGCCGCCGGGCAGGATGACGTCGGTGAACAGCAGGTCGATGGCCGGATTGGCGGCCAGCAGCGCCACGGCCTCGCGCCCGTCCGCCGCCTCAATCACCTGGTAGCCGAGTTCGCGCAGGATGCTGGTCGAATAGGCGCGCAGGTCGTCGTGGTCCTCCAGCACCAGGATGCGCTCGTCGCCCGCCAGGCGGTGGTCGGCGCCCGGCGCCTCGGCCGCCTCGGCCGGCTCCTCGGCCAACGCCCGCGGCAGGTACAGCTTCACCGTCGTGCCCTCGCCGACTTCGGAATAGATCCGCACATAGCCGCCGCTCTGGCGCACGAAGCCATAGACCTGCGACAGGCCGAGCCCGGTGCCCTTGCCGACCTCCTTGGTGGTGAAGAACGGCTCGAACACCCGCTCCAGCAACTCCGGCGCCATGCCCTCGCCGGTGTCGCTGACCGCCAGCATCACGTACTGGCCGGCCGGCACCGGCTCGGCCAGGTTGGCCACATAGGCGTCGTCGAGGTGGGCGTTCGACGTCTCCATGGTCAGCCGGCCGCCCGAGGGCATGGCGTCGCGGGCGTTGACCGCCAGGTTCAGCAGCGCGTTCTCCAGCTGCCCCGGGTCGGCGAGCGTCCGCCACAGCCCGGCCCCCAGCACCGTCTCCAGCCGCACCGCCTCGCCGATGGTCCGCTGGACCAGCTCGGCCATGCCCTGGACCATCTTGTTGGCGTCCAGCACCTTCGGCTCCAGCGGCTGGCGGCGCGAGAAGGCCAGCAGGCGCTTGGTCAGGGTCGCCGCCCGCTGGGCGCTCGACAGGGCCATGTCGAGGCCGCGCTGCAGCCGCGGGCTGTCCTTGCCGGCCCCGCCGTCCGGCAACAGGCGCCGGACGGTGTCGAGACCGCCGATGATCACCGTCAGCAGGTTGTTGAAATCGTGGGCGACGCCGCCGGTTAGGTGGCCCAGCGCCTCCATCTTCTGGCTCTGGCGCAGGGCCTCCTCGGCCTTGGCCCGCTCGGCCATCTCCACCTGCAGGGCGTGGTTGGCGACCGCCAGGTCGGAGGCCCGCCGGCGCAGCTCGGCGGTGGTGCGGGTCATCAGCCCCATCACTCCGATGGCCAGCAGCAGCAGCAGGGTCAGGTTGCCGTGCCGGCCCAGCCGCTCGCCCAGGGTCTCGCGCGCGGTGCGCAGATAGACGGTGCCCAGCCGGACCCCGCCCTCGGCGATCGGCGAGGCGATCTCGACGTGGTCGCGCACGAACTCGGCGCGGGCCCTGCCTGGTCGGCCCGGCAGGCGAGCGCCCTTGCCGCGGGCGAACTCGACCAGCAGAACGCCGCGCTCGTCATAGACCCCGGCCGCCTCGATGGCGTCGTTGACCCGCAGGGCGTCGACGTACTCCTTGACCGCCGCCGTATCGTCGAAGGCGAGCGCCGCCGTGACGCTGGCCGCCAGGATCCGCGCCTGCGCCCCGGCCTGCTGCACCGACCGCTCGCGATAGGCCCGCTCGCCGAGCAGGCCGAGCAGCACGCCGAACAGCATCAGGGCGACGGCGCCGATCAGGGCGATGCGCAGTTGGCGCCGCTCGGCGGCGGTGGTCATCGCCGGCATCAGGGCCTCACCGTCAGGGCCAGGCTGAGGAGTTTCGAGCTCAGCGCCAGCCCCTGCCGCCGCGCCGCCCCCTGGTCGATGGCGAAACGGACGCGGCGGTCGCGGACCATGAAATGGATGACCCCCTGTGCCGACCCGGGCGCCGCTTCGTCGGTGACGGTCAGCACCGGTGCGCCGGCCACCTCGCGCAGCCCCTCGCCCGGCGTCTGGCGGATGCCGCCGGCCAGGTAGGCGACCTGACAGCCCGACCCGCGGTCGATGGCCGCCAGCTTGCGAACGACGATCGGGCGGCCCGTCGCGCTGGCCCGGCTCAGCGCCGTCAGGGTCGGCCCGAAGGGGTCCTGACCGACGACACACACCACCAGCGGCGCGCCGGACGGGGCCGCGCCCGCCGGCCATTCCACGAACGGCGCGAACTTCAGCAGGAAGGCGGCCTTGACCTGATAGTCGGCGGGCTGGGCGCGCGCCGCCGCCGCGACCGCCAGGGCGGCCAGGGTCACGACGCTGAGGAGGGGCCGCCGACGGATCATCAATAGGCCCAGCGAAGTCCCACGTAGGCGCTTCGCGGGATTTCGGTGCGGCGCGTCTCGCTCGCCTCGGGATGCTGGTCGTGCAGCAGGTTCAGTCCGGCGACGGACAGCTCCAGGGTGTCGGTGATCCGCCAGGCCACCCGCACGTCGGCCTCCACATAGCTCTGCGTGCCGACATAGCCGCTGGCGCGCAGCCGGGGCACGTCGCCATAAGCGCGCAGGCCGACGTCCAGCTCGACCCGCTCGCCCAGCTGCATCTGCGAACGCAGCTTGGCCCAGTAGTCGGGATCGGCCCCCATCGCCTCGAACTGGGCGACATCGCGGCTGCCGGGCTTCAGTTCGAAGTCCTTGCCGATGAAGTTGGCACCGGCGCTCAGCCGCCACCACGGCGTCACGTCGAAGGCGCCCCAGGCCTCCAGTCCCCACACCCGGCCGCGCATGGTGTTGCCGACATAGATCGGCGGCGAGATCGCGGGGTTGAGCTCGTTGGTCCGCAGGTCGTCGTAGTCGTTGTAGAAGACGTTCAGCGACAGCGAGGTGCGCGCCGTCGGCCGGCCGCGGTAGCCGGCCTCGTAGGCGATCAGTTCCTCCGAGCCCATGAAGCCCGGGGCCACCAGGCCGGCGATGAAGAAGTCGCGCTCGATCCGCGAGGGGTTGCGGATGGCGCGCGACACCGCGCCCCAGACCATGTGCTGCTCCGACAACCGCCAGGTCAGCCGGGCGCTCGGCATGTAGTCGAGCTCGGTGTAGCTGTTGTCCTCCAGCTTCATGCCCAGCGTCAGCGACAGGTCGTCGCGGAGGGCGATCTGGTCCTGCACGAAGAAGCTGGCGATCGTCACCCCGCGGCTGGCGGGGTTCAGCAGGTTCGGCTCGAACAGGGTGCGGAAGGTGTCCTCCGTACGCCGCAGCCCGCCGCCCCACACGAAGGCGTGCCGCCGCCAGTTGAAATTGTGCTGCACCTGGACGTCATAGGCGTCGAGGCTGTCGTAGATCAGCCGCGCCTCGCGCTCGACCCGGTCGTAATAGGCCTGGACCTCCAGCGCGCCGGTTTCGCCGAGGGTCCGCGTCCAGCGGCCAAGGATGTTGCCGCCGCGGACATAGCCCGCCCCGGCCCCCAGGGAGTTGTCGATGCGGTTGTCGTGGATGTCGCCCTGCAGGGTCAGGGTGTCCCTCGCCCCCTGCCAGTCCAGGCGCGCGCCGCCCTGCACGCCGTCCCAGCCGTCGTTGGCGTTCCTGCCATTCGCCAGCCGCAGGTCGCCGCGCTTGTAGCCGGTCAGATAGACCCGGTACGCCGTCGCCTCGCCCAGCCGCCCGCCGTAGCGGACCCGGGCGTCGCGATCGAGCGTGCCGACATGGCCCGCCGCCAGCCAGCCTTGCGTCTCATGGGCGCTGCGCGAGGTGACGTTGACCACGCCGTTGACGGCGTTGGCGCCCCACAGGGCGCCGCCGGGTCCGCTGACCACCTCGATCTGGGCGACGTCGTCGAGCAGCAGGTGCTGCTGGTCCCAGTCCACGCCGGAGAACAGCGGCGAATAGACCGTCCGCCCGTCGATCTGCACCAGCAGCTTGTTGGCGGCCTCGAAGCCGGCGAACCCGCGCGCGCTGACCGAATAGTCGAGGGCGTCGATCCGCATGACTTCCAGGTTCGGCGCGATGCGCAGCGCCTCGGCCAGGGTCATCGCCCCCGACCGGCGGATGTCGGTGTTGGTGATCACGAACACCGCCGCCCCGGCGTCGTCCAGGGCTTCGGGCCGCCGCGACACCGACCGGACCTCGATCTTCGACAGCTCTTCCAGCGACAGCTGCCCGAGCTCCGCCTGCGCCTGCTGGTCTTCGGCCAGCGCCATCGCCTCGTCCGCCAGGGACGGCGACGCCGCGGCGCCCAAAGCCACGGCCATCACACCGGCCGTCAGCCGACGCCTCGCGCGCCTCGGCTGCGCAGTTTCGTAACCCATTGTCCCCCCGGAGCCGGACTTGCCGGTCCACGCGCCGGCAGCGCGCGTGATCGAGTGGAACGCCTACTTAAGGCCAAGGTTGCAGTCGATAGCCTATGTTCGTCTGGCGGCCCGTCACGCCGGCGGCGGCGTCCAACGTATGCGGCCGAAATAGTAAGCGCTCAGCAGTCGCCGCGACACTTCCCGGACGACTCCGCGCGTCTCGGGCGGCAAGTCCTGCCAGTCCGAGTGGCCGGTGTTCGCCTCGTAGAGGCCGCGAGCCGCCTGCTCCATTCGAAAGTCTTCGACCATCGCCGACACACGCCCCTTATGCGCTGCGTACTGTTCGAACGCGCCTGTGATCGTAGTGGCGCTCCGGGAACGGAATTCCCTAACATAAAGCAATGTTTACGACGTAAATCCGAGCCGACGGCCACTCGTAGGTCTGGCGCGCCGCGGCCTACTCCGCCTACTCCGCCTGCCGCGCCTCGTCGGCGTCGTCGGCGGCTCCGAGCGCGGACAGATTGCCGTCCCTACTGCCGGCCGCGCAGGTTGCTCACCTCCATCGCCACGATCCCGCCGATGATCGCCGCGATGCCGGCCAGCTTCACCACGTCGACCGGCCGGCGCGGCAGGCCGAACAGGCCGAACTGGTCGATGACCGCCGCGGTGACGATCTGGGCGATCAGGATGAAGGCGATGAAGCTCGCGGCCCCCATCCGCGGGATGATGATCGTCGCCGACAGGGCGTAGAAGGCCATGATCAACCCGGCGCCGTAGCCGGACAGCGGCGCCGACTTCAGCTGCGCCAGGGTCGGCGCGCCGTGGACCGGCAGGGTGATCGCCGCCGCCGCCGCCATGGCGATGGCGAACATCGCCATGGTCGCCGCGAACGGATTGCCGACCGCCCGCGCGACGCCGCTGTTCAACGTCCCGACCAGCGGGATCCCCGCGCCGGCCAGCAGCGTCCACATCGCCAGGAGCCCATAGCTGCGCATCGCGCCGCCCTCTTTTTCTCAGGTGAAGGAAATCGTCGCCATGTCGCGCGCCACCCGCCGCTGCGCCGCGCGCAGCCGCGCGGCGAGGGCGGCAATGTCGGCGCCCTCCATCGCCCCGCCGGACTTGCGCAAGGTCCCCCCGACCCAGACGCTGTCGACGTGGGCCCGGGTGGCGTAGTTCAGGACGCGGTGCGCCAGGCTGCCCTGCTGCGGGAAGAACGGCTCGTCCGAGGCCAGCAGCACCAGGTCGGCGCGATAGCCCGGCGCGACCTTGCCGCGGTCGTGGCCGAGACCCACCGCCTCCGCGCCGCGCTCGGTTGTGAAGGACAGCATCTTGGCCGCGTCCCAGCGCCCGAGCGCGTCGAAGCTGACCGGGTCGGCGGCCAGGGTCGAGCGGGCGTTGCGGGCGATCTCGAAGAAATCCTGGGTGTGGGCGCCCGTGGAATCGACTCCCAGGCCGGCGGCGACGCCGCCGAGGTCGGCGCGCGCGAAACTCGGCGCGATCCGGGGGCTGCGCGGCCCGGTGTCGGCGTCCTCGAACGGCGTGGTGCAGAGCTTGGCGCCGGTCCGCGCCATGGCGGCGATCTCGGCGTCGTCCAGCTCGACGGCGTGCGAGAAATGCATCTCCCGCGTCAGCAGGCCGGCGTCGTCCAGGTCGAGGATGCCGCAGTTGCGGTGGCCAAAGGCGCCGCGCGGCGCGCCCGGCGCCCGCACGCCGGTGTGGACGGTGATCAGCCCCAGGCCCGCCGCCCGCGCGGGGCCGATCTCCTCGGCGGCGATCGCGCGCACGTCGCGGCCGTAGCAGCCAGGCGAGGTGGCGCAGCCGGCCGCGACGTTGGTCCCGGCGAACATCGCCTTGAGCTTGGCGATGCTGTCCCAGTCGCGCGGCTGGGCGCGGTTCTGCCGCTGAGTGAACGCCTCCTTGCGGCTCAGGGTCTGCCCCGGCCGGATCGCCGACGCCTGGCCGAGCTGCAGGTTGAACCAGCCCCCCACGCCCGACTTCAGGTGTCCCTCGGCCGCCGCCATGACGCGGTCCGGCGTCTGGTGGGCGTGGGCCTGGTCGACGATGGTCGTCACCCCGGCGTGGATCGCCGCCAGGCCGCCGAAGTAGCTGGCCAACGCCTGGTCCTCCGCCGTCGCCGACGGCATCAGCTTCAGCTGCCAGGCATAGAAGTCGGCGTAGGTGGCGCCGGCGCCCAGATACATCCAGTTGTGCCGGTGGCCGCAGACCATTCCGGGCATCAGGATCCGCCCGCGGCCTTCGACGACGCGGCCGCCGGCGGCGGGCAGCGCCTTGCCGATCGCCGCGACCTTGCCGCTGTCGATCAGCACGTCGACGCCGCGATGCTCCGTTCCCGCCGCGTCGCCGACCAGCACCTCGACGTTGCGGATCAGCGTCCGCCCGCGCGCCTGCGCCGCCGCCGGCCCCACCGCCGCTAGCGCCGCCGCCGACGCCAGGAACCCGCGCCTGTTCGTCCCGTCCATGACGTCCCCGCCCCATATCTGCTGCGCGAGACTGGGTTGCGCCCCGTGCGCCGTCAATCTGGCCGTGCTCCGTCCGTTTCTGACGCTGCCTTAGGCCAGGATGCCGGCATGCCTGGGCCGCATCGCCGTCTGCCTTCGCCCACGCGCGCTCGCCTGCGTCCGCGCGCAATGCGCAGGCGCCCGCGTCAATGGCGCGACCAACACCAACGCCGCGCGCTCCTGGTCACGCGTGCTTCATTAGCCGCGGCGTCCTGTCGCGGTTAAAGGTCAGGCTTGCCCGCAAGTCGACCGTTCCGGAGCTGATGCCTCACCATACCCCGCTGATCGCCACCATCGTCGCCGGCCTGTCGCTGGCTTTCGTGTTCGGGGCCCTGGCCCATCGGTTCAGGATCTCGCCCCTGGTCGGCTATCTGGTGGCGGGCGTCATCGTCGGGCCCTTCACGCCCGGCTACGTCGCCGACCAGGAGCTGGCCCAGGAACTCGCCGAGATGGGCGTGATCTTGCTGATGTTCGGCGTCGGCCTGCACTTCTCGCTCAAGGACCTGCTGTCGGTCCGCAAGATCGCGGTGCCCGGCGCCCTGGTGCAGATCGCGGCGGCGACGCTGATGGGCATGGGCCTCGCCTGGTTCCGCGGCTGGTCGCCGATCGCCGGCTTCGTTTTCGGCCTCGCCCTCTCGGTGGCCTCGACCGTCGTCCTGCTGCGCGCCCTGGAGGAGCGGCGGATCGTCCAGACCGACCGCGGCCGCATCGCCGTCGGCTGGCTGATCGTCGAGGACCTGGCCATGGTCCTGGCGCTCGTGATGCTGCCGGCCCTGGCCGGGGCGCTGACCGCCGCCGACGCCGCGCCGGACCTCTTCAACGGCTGGATCAAGCCCCTGGCGATCACCGGCGCCAAGGTCGCCGGCTTCGTCGCCTTCATGCTGATCGTCGGCCGCCGGGTGATCCCCTGGGTGCTGCACTGGACCGCCCACACCGGCTCGCGCGAGCTGTTCCGCCTCGCGGTCTTCGCCATCGCCCTCGGCGTGGCGTTCGGCGCGGCGACCCTGTTCGACGTCTCCTTCGCGCTCGGCGCCTTCTTCGCCGGCATGATCCTCGCCGAAAGCGAGCTCAGCCAGCGCGCGGCGGAGGAGACCCTGCCGCTGCGCGACGCCTTCGCGGTGCTGTTCTTCGTCTCGGTCGGCATGCTGTTCAACCCGCTGGTCGTCGTCGAACAGCCGTGGTCCCTGGCGGCCACCGTCGCGGTGATCGTCCTCGGCAAGTCGCTGGCCGCCTTCGCCATCGTCCGCGCGTTCGGCCACGACAACCGCACCGCCCTGACCGTCTCGGCCAGCCTCGCCCAGATCGGCGAGTTCTCGTTCATCCTGGCGACCCTCGGCGTCGGCCTGAAACTGATGCCGGAGGACGCCCGCGACCTGATCCTCGGCGGCGCGATCATCTCGATCCTGCTGAACCCGGTGATCTTCGGCCTCGCCCTGTCGCGCGTGAAGGCGGCGAAGGCCAAGGCCGCCCCCGCCCTGCCGCCGGTCCCGGAGGACAGCCCGACGACCGCGCTCACCGAGCACGTCATCCTCGTCGGCTACGGTCGCGTCGGCCGCGCCATCGCCGAGGGCCTCGACCTCGGCGGCCGGCCGTTCCTGGTGCTGGAGATCGGCGACGCCGCCCGCGCCCGCGCCCGCGACGCCGGCCTCGAGGTGCTGGACGGCAACGCCGCTGACCCGCGCATCCTGGCGGCGGCCGGCATCGCAGACGCCACCCACCTGATCGTCGCCATCCCCGACGGCTTCGAGGCCGGCGGCGTGGTCCAGGAGGCGCGGCGCTGCAACCCCGACATCAAGATCATGGCCCGCGCCCATTCCGACGCCGAAGTCGAGCACCTGACCCGCCTTGGCGCCGATGACGTGGTGCTGGGCGAGCAGGAGCTCGCCGACGCCATGCTCAAGCACCTGCGGGCCGGCGATGCCGCCGAGCCGACTGCGGCGGAAGAGGTCGTCCCGACCGCCGCGGCGCGCCGCAAGCTGATCCTCACCGACGCCGAATACGCCCTCCTCGCAGCCGTCCGCGAGACGGGCATGGTCGCCGGCCAGTCGGTTTCGCAGGCAACCCTGGTCGAGGCCGCCGGCCGCCTCGTGGTGATCGCGCCGAAGAAGCTCGATGGCGCCGTTCAGAGCCTGATCGCCAAGGACTGCCTGCAACGGCTCGACGACCATCTCCTGCGCGTCACCGAGCTTGGCGTCCTGCAAAGCGCCGCGGCGCCGGAGTACTGATCAACCCCACATTGAAGACCGGCCGGCCGCCCCCTATCCTCTGCGCCGCCCTCAGACCCGGACGCCTGCCCTGTTCCTCGACCGCTTCCTCGGACGCTCCAAGGCCCGCGCCGCCCCGCCGACCACCGGCGGACGGCGGGTCTACGCCGTCGGCGACGTGCACGGCCGGCTCGACGCGCTGCAACCGCTGATCCGCACCATCGCCGACGATCTCGAGGCCGCGCCGCCGTCGCAACCCGCGATGCTGGTGTTCCTCGGCGACTACGTCGACCGCGGCCCGGAATCGCGCGGTGTCGTCGACATGATCCTGCGGATGAAGGGCCAGGCCGGCCTTGAGGTCCGCACGCTCAAGGGCAACCACGAGGAGGCCCTGCTGCAGTTCCTGGCCCAGCCGACCTTCGGCGCCGCCTGGCTGGAGCACGGCGGCGGCGCCACCCTGGCCTCCTACGGAGTCCAGCCGCCGGCCAGCCGCACCGACCCTGACGCCTGGGCCGAGGTCAGCGCCGCTTTCGCCGAG
This sequence comes from Phenylobacterium sp., assembly GCF_044236515.1. Taxonomy (GTDB): domain Bacteria; phylum Pseudomonadota; class Alphaproteobacteria; order Caulobacterales; family Caulobacteraceae; genus Phenylobacterium. Next base: position 7,860 of record NZ_JBIIGK010000017.1, on the reverse strand, counting down.
GCTCTGCCGCCCGAGCACCTGGCCTTCTACCGCGGGCTGGAGCTGATGCTCGACCTCGGCGACTACGCCTTCGTCCATGCCGGCGTCCGGCCCGGGGTCCCCTGGAACCAGCAGGCCGAGCGCGACATGCTGTGGATCCGCCAGGAGTTCCTGCAGGAGAAGGGGCCGTTCGGAAAGGTCATCGTCCACGGGCACACGCCGATGGAGGAAGCCCAGGTCCTGCCGCACCGCATCGGCGTCGACACCGGCTGCTACGCCACCGGCGTGCTCACCGCCGTCCGCCTCGAGGGCGAGGACCAGCGCCTGATCCAGGCCCGCGCCGAGCGGCGATAGGCGCGCACAGGGCTCATCATGGCCGGGCCTGTCACGGCCCTGATGATCACGAGGAATGGGCCATCAGTGCGCGTCGTCCCAGTTGGCCGCCGCCCGCGCCTCGACCACCAGCGGCACGCTCAGCGCCACCGCCGGCTCGGCCGCCGTCTCCATCACTCGCCGGGCCACCGCGATGGTCGCCTCGGCCTCGGCCTCCGGCGCCTCGAACACCAGTTCGTCGTGGACCTGCAGCAGCATCTTCGCCGTCAGCCCGGCCTCGCGCAGGGCGGCCGGCATCCGCACCATCGCCCGTCGGATCACGTCGGCCGCCGCCCCCTGGATCGGCGCGTTGATCGCCGCCCGGTCGGCGAAGCTGCGCTCCGCCTGGCTCTTGCCCCGCGCCGCCGGGATGTGGACCTTGCGGCCGAAGATGGTGGTCACGAACGCCTGGCTGCGCACCTGCTGCTGCATCCGGTCCATGTAGGTCCGGATGCCTGGGAAGCGTTCGAAGTAGGTCTTGATGTAGGCCCCGGCCTCGTCCCTCGGGATGCCGAGCTGGTTCGACAGCCCGAACGCCGAGATGCCGTAGACGATGCCGAAGTTGATCGCCTTGGCCCGCCGCCGGGTCTCGGCCGGCATCCCCTCGACCGGCACGCCGAACATCTCGGACGCCGTCATCGCGTGGATGTCGAGCCCTTCCTGGAACGCCCGCTTGAGCTGCGGGATGTCGCCGATGTGAGCCAACAGCCGCAGCTCGATCTGCGAATAGTCGGCGCTGATCAGCACATTGCCCGGCTCGGCGATGAAGGCGCGGCGGATCTTGCGGCCCTCCTCGGTGCGGATCGGGATGTTCTGCAGGTTGGGGTCGGTTGAGGCCAGTCGTCCGGTGGTCGCCGCCGCCAGCGAATAGGAGGTGTGGACCCGACCCGTCCGCTCGTCGATCGCCGCCACCAGGGCGTCGGTGTAGGTGCCCTTCAGCTTCGACAGCTGACGCCAGTCGAGCAGGGTGCGCGGCAGCTCGTGCCCCTGGGCGGCCAACTCCTCCAGCATCGAGGCGTCGGTGGACATCGCCCCCGTCGCCGTCGTCCGACCGGACGCCAGCCCCATCTCCTTGAACAGGATCTCGCCGATCTGCTTGGGACTGCCGAGGTTGAACGGCCGGCCGGCCAGCCGGTGGGCCTCGGCCTCCAGCTCGCCCATCCGCACCGAGAAGTCATTGGACAGCTGGCGCAGTCGCTCGGGGTCGACCTTCACGCCGGCCAGTTCCATCTCGACCAGCACCTTGGGCAGCGGCCGCTCGAGGGTCTCGTAGACGGTCATCAGCCGTTCGTGCGCCAGACGCGGCCGCAGGTGCTCATAGAGGCGCAGGGTGACGTCGGCGTCCTCGGCGGCGTAGCAGGTCGCCTCGTCGAGCTTCACATGCTTGAAGCTCTTCTGGCCCTTGCCGGTCCCGGCGACCTTTTTGAAGCTGATCGGCTCGTGGCCGAGCCACAGCTTCGACAGCTCGTCCATGCCGTGGCTCTTGTGCAGGCCGCCTTCCAGGGTGAACGAGATCAGCATGGTGTCGTCGATCGGCCCGACGTCGATCCCGTAGCGCGAGAGCACCGCCAGGTCGTACTTGCCGTTCTGGGCGACCTTCAGCACCGCCGGGTCTTCCAGCAGCGGCTTGAGCCGGGCGATCACCTCTTCGCAGGGGATCTGCGCCAGGTCCTCCTTGGCCTCGAGGTCGAGGCCGCCGTCGCCCTCGTGCTCGTGGCCGACCGGGATGTAGCAGGCCTCGCCCGGGGCCGTGGCCAGCGACACGCCGCACAGGTTGGCGCTGGTCGCCGACAGGGCGTCGGTCTCCGTGTCGAAGGCGACGGTCCCCTTGGCCCGCGCCTTCTCGATCCAGGCGTCGAGGGTCGCGAGGTCGCGGACGCATTGATAGGCGGTGACGTCGACCGGCCCGTGCTGCGGCGCGGTCGGCGCCCGGGTTTCCGGCGCCGGGGTGGCGGCCGGCGCCTGGGCGCCCGCCTTGCCGTCGCCGACCCGCCGGGCCAGCGTGCGGAACTCCATCTTCTCCAGGAACTCGGCCAGCACCGCCGCGTCCGGGTCGTCGACCGCCAGGTCGTCGATGGGCGAGGGCAGGGGGGTGTCGCAGTCCAGCTTCACCAGCTCCCGCGACAGGCGGATCTGGTCGGCGTACGCGATCAGGGTCTCGCGGCGCTTCGGCTGTTTGATCTCGCCGGCCCGGGCCAGCAGGGTGTCGAGATCGCCGTATTCGTTGATCAGCTGCGAGGCGGTCTTGATGCCGATGCCCGGCGCGCCCGGCACGTTGTCGACGCTGTCGCCGCACAGGGCCTGGACGTCGACCACCTTCTCCGGCGGGACGCCGAACTTCTCGATCACCTGCTCAATGCCGATCCGCAGGTTCTTCATGGTGTCGAGCATGAACACCTGCGGCCCGACCAGCTGCATCAGGTCCTTGTCGGACGAGACGATCATCACCTCGCCACCGAGGTCGCGGACCTTGCAAGCGTAGGCGGCGATCAGGTCGTCGGCCTCGTAGCCCGGCAACTCCAGGCACGGCACGCCGAACGCCCGGGTCGCCTCGCGCACCAGCGGGAACTGCGGGACGAGGTCCTCCGGCGGCGGCGGACGGTGGGCTTTGTACTGATCGTAGAGCTTGTTGCGGAATGTCTCTTCGGAATGGTCGAAGACCACCGCCAGGTGGGTCGGCGCGTCCTCCGAGGTCTTCATGTCGACCAGCAGCTTCCACAGCATGTTGCAGAAGCCGGACACCGCGCCGATCGGCACGCCGTCCGACTTGCGGGTCAGCGGCGGCAGGGCGTGGAAGGCCCGGAAGATGAAGCCCGAGCCGTCGACCAGATACAGCCGGATGCGCGGCCCGTCCTGGGTCGGCTCACGGGGGATTTCGGCCAGGGTCTCCGGAGGCGGCGCATCGAGGGTCTCGGTCATGCCGGCAACATAGGGCCCAAGCCCCGCCGGGTCATCCTGAGCCGTGAGCCATCGCGTGGGCGTCGGCCAGCACCCGGTCGATCACCGGCGCCCAGTCGTCGGCCGCCGCCTGTCGATAGAGCCGCGCGCTCGGATACCACGGCGAGTCCGATCGCTCGCGCAGCCAGCGCCAGTCGGTGTTCACTGCGCTCAGCAGCACGAAAACAGGCTTGCCCAAGGCCCCGGCCAGATGCGCCACCGAGGTGTCGACGGCGACCACCAGGTCAAGGCCGGCGATGACCTGCGCGCTGTCGGCGAAGTCCCGCGCGCCGGTCGCCTCCGGCCGCAGGTCGACGACGGCCCCCGGCAAGCCGGCGCGCAGCCGCTCGGCCATCGCGGCCGGCAATGACCGGTGGGTGTCGTTGGCGTGGGCCGGATTGCCGGCCGTCATCACCCCGACCCGGAAGCCGTCCGGCGCCGGGGCGGGCGGATCGACCGGCCGCAGGTAGGGTGCGCCCGGGACCGTCTCGACGGTGACGCCCATCCGCCCGGCCAGTGAGCCGGCCATCACCCAGACGTCCGGATCGGGAAACTCGACCTGGCCCGACGCCGCCAGCACCCGAACCCCGAGCGAGGCGGCGAACAGCCGCTGCAACGGCGGCAGGCACAGCAGGGTGACGTCCGCCCCCGCCGCCGCCGCGAGGGGCGCGAAGCGCGCGAACTGGATCTGGTCGCCGAACCCCTGCTCGGGCCAAATGAGCAGCTTGCGGCCCGTCAGGTCCTCGCCGCGCCACTCCGGATACGGCAGGCGGGGCTTGGCCATGCGGGCGATGACATGGCGGCTTTCGAACAGGCGAAAGCCCTCGGCGTAGCGGCCGTCGGCCAGCAGCAGGGCGCCAAGCGCCGCCTCCGTGCTCGGCGCGCCGGGCGCCAGGGCCAAGGTCCGCCGCCAGGCCGCTTCGGCCTCCGTCCGCCTGCCTTGCTGCGCGAGGATGCCGCCCAGATGGTGGTGCGCCTCCGCCGAGCGCGGCGCGGCCAGCGTGGCCTGGCGCAGCACGGCCTCGGCCTCGGACAGCCGGCCGGCCTGGCGCAGGGCCATGGCGCGGGTCACAAGGTCCGCTATAGGGTTGGACGTGGCCACCAAAGCTCCATTCCTGCATCTGGCGACCCCCTGCTACGGCGGGCAGGCGCACGTCGTCTACATGCGATCGCTGCTCGACTTGCGCCCGGCCTGTCAGGCGCGCGGCGTCAGCCTGTGGCCCGACCTCGGCGGCGGCGAGGCGCTGATCGGCCGCGGCCGTGGCAGCTACCTGATGAAGTTCCTGCGCTCCGAGGCGACCCACCTGCTGTTCGTCGACGCCGACGTCGGCTTCTCGCCCGACGCGGTGTTCCGGCTGCTGGACAGCGGCCGTGACGTGATCGGCGGGGCCTATCCGCGCAAGGCCCAGATGACCGCCGCTCTGCGCAACGGCGAGCTGGCGCTGGAGCTCGATCCGCTCGGCGACGAGGCCGCCGACGCCGACGGCCTTCGCCGGGTCGCGGCGGTAGGGGCCGGCTTCCTGATGATCTCGCGCCCGGCGGCCCAGCGGCTGCTGGACGCCTACCCGCATCTCTTGGCCAAGCTCAGCGACGTCCAGGGCGCCGCCGACGGCGGGGCGCTGATGGTGTTCGATTCCTTCGTCGAGCCGGAGACCGGCCGCTACCTCAACGACTGGCAGGCGTTCGGCCGCCGCTGGCGCGACCTCGGCGGCGAGGTCTGGGTCGACACGCGCGCGGGCCTCACCCACATCGGCGACGTGGCGCTGACGCCCTAGGCCGCGCGCGGCGGGGTGATCGTCACCAGCAGCCCGCCGCTCGGCGCATTGGCGATCTCCAGGTCGCCGCCGAACCGGGTCAGCAGCCGCGCCGCCGTCGGCACCCCGAGGCCGAAGCCGGCGGTGTTGCGCGCCCGGGCCAGATCGGCGCGGAAGAACGGCCGATAGATCTGCTCCAGGTCCTCCGGCGACATGCCGGCCCCGCGGTCGTGGATCAGGATCTTCGGCCCAGCCGGGTCCAGCGTCACCCGCGCCCCGCCGCCGTACCGGAAGGCGTTGTCGAGCAGCCGTTTCAGGGCCTCTTCCAGCGGCGCCCGGTGGGTCTGGACCGGCAGGCTCTCCGGCCCGTCATAGCTCGCCGCCTCCTCGCGCGCGCCGAGCGCGTCCCGCACCAGGGCGGCGAGGTCGACGGTCTCCGCCTCGCTCTGCTGGTGCTGCGCCCGCAGGAAGGCGCTGAGCGAGCGCAGCATCTCGCCGAGCTCCTCGACGTTGGCGGTCAGCAGCGTGCGGATGTCCTCCGGCTCGACGAACTGGGTGGCCAGCTGCATCCGCGCCAGCGGCGTGCGCAGGTCGTGGCTGATCGCCTCCATCGACCGCGCCTGGTCCTCGATTAGGCCGGTGATCCGGTCCTGCATCTCGTTGAACGCCCGGCCGAGGTCACGCAGGTCGGCGGAGCCTTCCACCGTCACCGGCGCGTGCGGTCCGCGGCCGAATGCGCGCGCCGCCTGCGCCAGGTCCCGCAGCGGCCGGCCCAGCGCCTTCAAGGACAGCGCCGCGAACGCCAGGCACAGGACGGCGAACAGCACCGTCATCCACATCACCCGGACCGCCGTCGGCCACATGCTGGCGAAATCGCGCGAGCGGAAGCTCAGCCAGCGGCCGTCCTCGAGCCGCATCGCGCCGGCCAGGTCCTTGCCGCCGCGCGGCGTCCACAGCACGAGCTCGGAGGCGGCGAGCTCCGGCTCCCACCGGACGATCGCCCGGCGCAGGGCCTCGCCCTCCGGCGTCGCTTTCGCCGACGGCCGCGCGTTCGCCTCCAGGATGTCGGCCTCCAGGAAGCGGCTGGTCATCACCCGGTCGACGTCCGGCTGGCCGCGGGCCGCCAGGGCGTGGACGCGCCGGCTGACGACCAGGAATTCGGCCACCCGCCGCGCATGGTCCTCGCGCAGGGTCTCGCGCTCGATCCGCACGTAGAAGAAGATGCTGGCGGCGAGCTGGAGGCCCAGGATCGCGCCGATCAGCAGCATCGACCGGCCGATCAGGCTGCGCGGCCACCAGTTTTGCATCACGTCCAATCGCCCGTTGGTCGGGCCGTATCTGCGCCGAACGGCGGAGCCTTGTCACCTCCGTTGCCGCGAGGCGCGCGCTTCGAATCCGCGCGCCGACGGGCAAAAGCCGTTATGACCGGGCGGTGACCGCCCCTCCGACCGCGACGGCCCTGACACGCCTGACCCTGACCGACTTCCGGTCCTACCCCGCCGCCGAGCTGCCGCTCGACGGCCGCTCGGTGTTCCTGGTCGGGCCCAACGGCGCGGGCAAGACCAACCTCCTGGAGGCGGTCAGCTTCTTCACCCCCGGCCGAGGCCTGCGCGGCGCCGGCATGGCCGAGGTCGGCCGTCGCCTGCCGGGCGAGCGGACGGGACGCGCCTGGGCGGTCTCGGCGATCGTCAGCCAGGACGGCGAGCCGACCCGGATCGGCACCGGCGTCGAACAGGCGGGCTCGGCCCGCCGCGCCGTCCGCCTGGAGGGCGAGCCCGTCCCGCCCGGCCGCCTCGCAGAGCATCTGCGTCAGGTCTGGCTGACCCCGGCCCAGGATCGCCTGTTCCTCGAAGGCGCCGGGGACCGGCGGCGGTTCTTCGACCGGCTGGTGTTCGCCGCCGAACCGCTCCACGCCGCCCATGCCGGGGCCTACGACAAGGCCCAGCGCGAGCGCATGCGCTTGTTGACCCACGGCCTTGCCGACGCCGCCTGGCTGGACGCTCTTGAGGCCCGGATGGCGGAGGCCGGCGCCCTGATGGCCGCCGCCCGCGCCCGCACCCTCGCCGCCCTGCAGGCCGAGATCGACACCCGCGGAGAGCGGCCCTTCCCGCAGGCGCAGCTCAGCCTGACCGGCGAGTGGGAGCAGATGGCCGGCGACGGCGCCGACCTCGCTGAGATCGAGACCAAACTCGCCCGCGCCCTGGCCGCCGCCCGCGATCGCGACGCCGCGGCCGGCCGGGCCCTGACGGGCCCGCACCGCGGCGATCTCGCCGTCATCCACGCCGAGAAAGACCGCCCGGCCGCCGAATGCTCGACCGGCGAACAGAAAGCCCTGATCCTCAACCTGGTCCTGGCCCAGGCAGCCCGCCTTTCGCGTGCAGAATCAGCCCCAAACCCTATATTGTTGCTGGATGAAGTCGCAGCGCATCTCGACCGTCGCCGGCGGGCCGCGTTGTTCGACGAAATCACGGCGCTTGGCCTGCAGGCTTTCCTGACGGGAACCGACGAGCACCTGTTCGAAGAACTGAAGGGCCGGGCCCAGGGCGTTCGCGTGGACGCCTCCGGCCTCGCCGAACTGGATACGTGATGAGCGAAGACAACGACATCCCCGAAACGGGCCGCGAAACGGGCGCCGAAGCCGCCCCCGCCGAGTACGGCGCGGAATCGATCAAGGTCCTCAAGGGCCTCGATGCGGTGCGCAAGCGGCCGGGGATGTACATCGGCGACACCGACGACGGCTCGGGCCTGCACCACATGGTCTACGAGGTGGTCGACAACGCCATCGACGAGACCCTGGCCGGCTATGCGACGCGGGTCG
>NZ_JBIIGK010000111.1:0-9894 GCF_044236515.1 Phenylobacterium sp. | reverse complement strand
GAGGCGCTGGTCGAGCAGCTCTATGCGATCAACAAGCGCCTGATGGGCCTGGAAGGCCGGCTGCTGCGCCTGGCCGACAGCTACGGCATCAGCCGCACGGAGTTCCTCAAGGCCTACTTCGGCCAGGAAATGGCCCCCGACTGGACCGACCAGGTCAAGGCGCTGGGCGTCCGCTGGACCAAGTTCGCCGAGAACGACGCCGGCCAGATCGGCGACATCCGCCAGGAGATCGCGGCGCTGGCCATGGAAACCGGCGTGCCGATCGACGACTACCGCCGCATCGTCCAGACCGTTCAGAAGGGCGAGCGCGAGGCCCGTCAGGCCAAGAAGGAAATGGTCGAGGCGAATCTACGCCTCGTGATCTCCATCGCCAAGAAGTACACCAACCGCGGCCTGCAGTTCCTGGACCTGATCCAGGAGGGCAACATCGGCCTGATGAAGGCGGTCGATAAGTTCGAGTACCGCCGCGGCTACAAGTTCTCGACCTACGCCACCTGGTGGATCCGGCAGGCGATCACCCGCTCGATCGCCGACCAGGCGCGGACCATCCGCATCCCGGTGCACATGATCGAGACGATCAACAAGATCGTCCGCACGAGCCGCCAGATGCTGCACGAGATCGGTCGCGAGCCGACGCCGGAAGAGCTGGCCGAAAAGCTGGCCATGCCGCTGGAGAAGGTGCGCAAGGTCCTGAAGATCGCCAAGGAGCCGATCTCGCTCGAGACGCCGATCGGCGACGAAGAGGACAGCCACCTCGGCGACTTCATCGAGGACAAGAACGCCGTCCTGCCGATCGACGCCGCCATCCAGTCGAACCTGCGCGAGACCACCACCCGGGTGCTGGCGTCGCTGACGCCGCGCGAGGAGCGGGTGCTGCGCATGCGCTTCGGCATCGGCATGAACACCGACCACACCCTGGAAGAGGTCGGCCAGCAGTTCAGCGTCACCCGCGAGCGGATCCGCCAGATCGAGGCCAAGGCCCTGCGCAAGTTGAAGCACCCGTCGCGGTCGCGGAAGCTGCGGAGCTTCCTGGACAGCTGATTTCTCTGCTCCCCTCTCGGGAGAGGGTGTCGGGCGCGAGTCCGACGGAAAGGGGTCGCGCGAAGGTTCGCCGGCCCCTTTTTCGCGCCTGGCCGAGCGGGCTTTCGACCCCTCGTACGACCCGCTGCGCGAGCTGTCTTTCCCCGCGGGAGGAGATGGGCGCGCGCGTATCCGGACTCGCGCTGCGCCCCTTCAGCCCGTAACAATCGCCGTAACAAGTTGGGGGAGCGTTTGATGCGGGCGGTTCGGGTCGTGGCGGCGTGCGCCGGATTTCTGCTGGCGGCGACGGGGGCGACGGCGCAGCCGGCCGCGGATGGGCGGCTGGCGGACAACATCCGCGCCCACATGGGTTTCCTGGCCAGCGACCTGCTGGAGGGCCGCGAGGCGGGCAGCCGCGGCTATGACATCGCCGCCGAATATGTCGCCGCCCAGTTCCGGCAGCTGGGCCTGAAGCCGGCGGGGGACAGCGGCTCTTACTTCCAGCGCGTGCCGCTGCTCGCCTTCCGGCCAGCCGACGAGGGCAGCCTGGTCATCCGCCGGCACGGCCGGGCCGAGCCGCTGGCGTTCGGCAAGGACTATGTCATCGGCCGCAACCCGCTGGCCGCCCAGACGGCGCTGACCGCGCCGATGGTGTTCGTCGGCTATGGCGTCGTGGCCCCGGAACACCGCCGCGACGACTACGCCGGCCTGGACGTCCGGGGGAAGATCGTCGTCGCCCTGGAGGGCGCGCCGCGGTTCCTGCAGAGCGAGGAGCGGGCCTATTACCGCAACAGCCGCACCAAGCGGGCCGAGGCGGCGCGGCGCGGGGCGGCCGGATTCATCTCCATGTCGACGCCGGCCGGAGAGAAGGTCTCGCCGTTCTCCCGCAGCGTCGGGGTATGGCGCGAGTGGGGCATGACCTGGGGCGGGTCGGACGGAAAGCCGTTCGTCGTCGCCCCGGACGTGGTCGGCGTCGCGTCAGTAAGCGTCGAGGGCGCGGCCAAGCTGTTCGCCGGGGCCCGGACGCCGCTGGAGGCGGTCTACCGCGCCGCCGACACGCCGCAGGGCATCGTGCCGAGGTTCGCCCTGAGCGGCGAGGCCGAGGTCCGCTACGCCACAGAGACGAAGCTGATCGAGAGCCGCAACGTCGCCGGGCTGCTGGAGGGCTCGGACCCGGCGCTGCAGGCCGAGACGGTGGTGCTGTCGGCCCACCTCGACCACGTCGGGATCGCCGAAAAGGGAGACGGCGACCGGATCCACAACGGCGCCCTCGACAACGCCTCGGGCGTCGCCACGACGCTGGAGGTTGCGCGCCTGGCCGCCGAGGCGCCGGCGCGGCCGAAGCGCAGCCTTCTGTTCCTGATGGTCACGGCCGAGGAAAAGGGGCTGGTCGGCGCCGAATACTTCGCGCGCAACCCGACCGTGCCGCGCGAAGGGATGGTCGCCAACGTCAACCTCGACATGCCGATCCTGACCTATGGGTTCACCGACGTGGTGGCCTTCGGGGCCGAGCGTTCGAGCATCGGGCCGGCGGCCAGGACGGCGGCCCAGGGGCTGGGCGTGACCCTGTCGCCCGACCCGCTGCCGGAGGAGGGCCTGTTCACCCGCTCCGACCACTACCGGTTCGTCGAGGCGGGGGTGCCGTCGGTGTTCCTGATGACCGGGTTCGCCGGGCCGGGCGAGGCGCGGTTCCGCGGCTTCCTCAAGGACTGCTACCACCGGCCGTGCGACGACCTCTCGCAGCCGATCGACTATGCGGCGGGGGCGCGGTTCGCGCGGATCAACTACGAGATCACCCGGGCGCTGGCCGACGCGCCGCAGCGGCCGGCCTGGAATCGCGGCGACTTCTTCGGCGGCAAGTTCGCGCCTCAGCGCCACCCATAGTTGAAGCTGATCGAGATGCGTTCGGACTTGGCCTGGTTCGCCGGCACCTCGTGCCGCAGCCAGCTTTCCCACAGGTAGATCGTCCCGGGCGCGGGCGTCAGATAGACGAAGGCGCGGGCGGCCTCCGGCGCGTTGGCGCGGCGCGGCGGGGCGGCCATCATCAGCGGCAGGCGCGGGTCCTCCAGCTTCAGCGCCCCGGCCCCCGGCGGCGTGCGGACGTAGACCGTGCCGGAGACGACGCTGTGCGGGTGGATGTGGCCGCTGTGGCCGGCGCCGGGTTTCAGGATGTTGACCCACAGGCTGTCGAGCCGCAGGCGGCCGGCGCCGAGATCCAGCGCCAGGTCGTCGGCGAACCGGGCGACGTGCTTGTCGAGGCGGCGCTTGAGGTCGGCGAAGACGCTGGCCCGCTGCGGCAGGTCGTCGAGCGAGGCGTAGGAGGTGTAGCCGCCGTAGCCGTTCTGCCTGCACCAGGCGCGGCCGGCCATGTCCTCCTGCGCCAGCATGCGGCAGGCGTCCTCCAGCTCGGCGTTGAACGCCTCGAGCTTCGCGCCCTCGGCGAGGGCGCCTTCGTAGAGCGGGGTGGGGAACAGCAGGCGGACGGTCATGGGCGGCGGCTAGCGGCTCGCCGCGCCGATGTCAAAGCTCGCGCGTCTCGCGCGGGTCCTCGAGGTCGCGATCCTGAACGTCCAGCAGCACGCGCCACATCTCGTCCGACATCTTCACCACCAGGGCGCTGGCCTTGAAGGCGTGCTTGGCCTCGATCATGGTCACGGTCTCGCGGGCCGTGTCGCCCTTGCCGGTGGCCGCGCGCTGGGCGGCCGCGCCGAGGCGGTGGGTGGCGGCGACGAGGCCGGTGCGGGCGATATGGAGCGCGTCCATGCCGCCACCTTTAGTCGAGCGCGGTTAAGCCATCGCGTGCGAAGAGGGTGAATCCCCCGGCCATGACGAGCCATAGACGCAGCTTGCGCCGCTCGCCGCCTTTGTGCGTTGGATGCGGCATGAGAGCCGCGATGATCCTTTCCGCCGCAACCCTGCTCGCCGCCTGTTCGCCAAACGCGCCGAAGGGGACGGACAAGGCGACGCTCGACGAGGCGGTGTCGCGGGCGGTGGGCGACCCCAACACCTGCGTGATGCTGGCCGAGCGTGGGAGCGGGCGGGTGGTCTATCGCTACAACACCGCCACCACCTGCGATCGGGCGTGGCCGGCCTGCGACGGGCCGGAGCTGCGCAAGCTGAAGGACCTGGCGGCGCAGACGGCCAAGGACGGGCAGGCGCGGATGGCGTCCTGCGACACGACGCCGGACGGCTCGCGCGGGGTCGGCTGGGCCGCCGGGCCGATCGCCGGCCAGAAAAGCGGCAAGCCGCTGGTCTATGCCGCGGTGATGGAGGGCGACCGGGTGTTTCCCGGCCGGATGATGGCCGACCGCCTCGCCCGGGCCTGGACCCGGGCGGGGCTGTCGACCGCCCAGCCCTAGCGGCTGAGCTCGTAGAGGCCGGTGACGTCGACGCGGACGGTCAGCTCGCCGGCCGAGACCGAGGTCTCCGCCTTTCGGGCCGACATCGCCATGTCCATCATCATCGGCATCGGCGGGCGCGGATAGGACGCCGAGCCCTCGCTCAGGCTGACAAGGCGCGAGATGCGGTGGCCGGTGGCGCGGGCGTAGAGCTCGGCCTTGGCGGCGAGGGCCTTCACCGCCTGCTCGCGGGCGGCGTTCTCGGCGGCGGTCGGGTCCTGCAGGCCGAAGCTGATGCCGTGCATCTGGTTGGCCCCGGCCCCGACGGTGGCGTCGATGGCGGCCCCGAGCCGCTTCAGGTCGCGGACGGTGATCGTCACCAGGTTCGAGGCCTGGTAGCCGGTCAGGCGCGGCGGCTGGTTCTCCTGGTGATGGTACTGCGGCGAGAGGTTCAGGCTCGAGGTCTGGATGTCGCGTTCGGCCAGACCCGCCCGGCGCAGGGCGGCGACGACGCGGCTCATCTGGTCGGCGTTGGCCTGCATGGCGGCGGCGGCGGTCTGCCCCTCGGTGGCGACGCCGAGCGTGATGGTCGCCTTGTCCGGCTGAACGTCGGTCTCGCCGTAGGCCGCCAGATTGAGGGTCGTGGCCTGGAACATGGTGTCGGCGGCCGGCGGCGCCGCCTGGGCGAGGGCTTGCGGCGCGGCGGCGCAAAACAGGGCCGCGGCGACGAGGGCGACGGGCAGGGATCTCATCTCAGTGCGTCTCCGGCTGAGTGGGTGTTCGGGGAAGGAACAAGGCACTGGGTGACAGGCTTGACCTGAACGCAAGCTTTAAGGGCCGTGCAGGTCATGGTAACGCCCGAGGCCGCTGCAGGGGCCTGTAGCTCAATGGTTAGAGCCGACCGCTCATAACGGTCTGGTTGCAGGTTCGAGTCCTGCCGGGCCCACCAGCGGCTTGTGACGTCCGGGGTGCAGGGGGCGCACCAGGGTTGCCTGGTTTGCAGCGCCCGCTCGCGGCGCGGGAATGACATGCTCCGTCGAAAATAAGGGGGGGATGCTCGCGAGGATCCTGCACCGGCGCCTCGGCGCGGCCTTTTGCGCCGCCCAGGGCGGCGGTGATCCCCGACCGTATCAGGCTTTGAAATCCCGAGGCGGCGCGCCGCCGAGGGCCTTCGCACCTTGAGGTTGGCGACATCCGATGACTGCCGAGACGCTCAACGACCCGACCGGGCCGGTCGAACTGCCCAAGACCCTGCGCTCGCGCCACCTTGCGATGATCGCCATCGGCGGGATCATCGGCGCCGGCCTGTTCGTCAGCAGCAGCGCGGCGATCGCCGCGACGGGGCCGGCGATCATCTTCAGCTACATGATCGCCGGCGTGGTGATTCTGTCGGTCATGCGAATGCTGGCCGAGATGGTCGCCGCCAAGAGCCACACGCGGATCTTCACCGACTGCATCCACGACGGCCTCGGGGCCGCGGCCGGCTTCGTAGCCGGCTGGCTCTATTGGCTGGGCTGGATGGTGACCATCGCGGTCGAGGCGATCATCGCCGCCAAGCTGCTGGAGCCGATCGCGCCGGTCCCGGTGTGGATCAGCGGGCTGGTCATCATCGGCTCGATGGTGGCGACAAACCTGTGGTCGACGCGCGCCTTCGCCGAGTTCGAGTTCCTGTTATCGTCGATCAAGGTCGGGGCGATCATCGTCTTCCTGCTGCTCGGCATCGGCTTCCTGATGGGGATGACGCCGAACGCCGGTTCGACCGACCTGGCGCTGGCGAACCTGACGCAGCACGGCGGCTTCGCGCCGTTCGGGCCGAGCTCGGTGCTGGTCGGGGTGATCACCGTCGTCTTCTCGATGCTTGGGGCGGAGATCGCGACGGTCGCCGCGGCCGAAGCCAAGGAAGGCGCGCGGGCGGTCAGCCGGATGGCCTCGGCGCTCGTCGTGCGGGTGATCCTGTTCTACGTCGGCTCGGTGGCGGTGATCATGGCGGTCGTGCCCTGGACCGCCGTGAAGGTCGGCGTCTCGCCGTTCCTGACGGCGCTGGAGACGATGCAGATTCCCGGGGCCAGCCTGGCGATGACGGTGGTGCTGCTGATCGCCGTGCTGTCGTGCCTGAACTCCGGCCTCTATGCGAATTCGCGGGTGCTGTTCGTGCTGGCCGGGCGGGGCGATGCGCCCAAGTGGCTGGTGGCGCTGAACAAGCGCCAGGCGCCGGCCCGCTCGATCATCCTGGCCGGGGCGTTCGGCTACGTCGGCGTGCTGGTCTCGGTGTTGTCGCCGGAGGTGGTGTTCGCCTTCCTGGTCAATTCGGTCGGGGCGATGACCTTCGTCATCTATCTGATGCTCTGCGCCTCGCACATCCGCCAGCGGCGGCAGGCCGAGCGCGAGGGCCGAGAGCTGCCGGTGAAGATGTGGCTGTTCCCCTGGCTGACCTATGCGACCATCGCCGCGATCGTCGGCATCCTCGTGCTGATGGCGTTCTCGTCGCACCACGCCAAGGAAGTCTACGGCACCGGCGGCACCCTGGCCGTCCTCATCGTCGCGGCTCTGCTGCGCCACCGCGCCAGGGCGCGCGCGGCGGCGGCGGCCTGACCGGCGTCCCTCACCAGTTGCGTTCCCGTCCAACCCATCCCTGCGGAGCCTGCAAGCCCATGACAAGCAACAAAGCCGCCCTGATCGCGGTCGCCGCGACCCTTGCCGCCGCCACCCTCGGCCTGGCCGGCCACGCCGCCGCCCAGGAGACGCGGGTGCTGAAGCTGAGCCCCGACGGCTCGAACGCCGAGGCCCGGCCGCTGCGCGACATCACCTACCCGAACAAGAAGATCAAAGGCGCGAGCTACTTCCGTGACCCGGCCGGCGGCTCGGTCGGCTTCTCGTTCTCGGACGGCCCGCAGTACATCATCACCACGCCGCGGAGCGCCGAAGTTCTGCACGTGCTGACCGGCGAGACGACCTACGTCGGCGCCAAGGGCGAGATGTTCAAGATCCGGCCGAACGACGTACTGTTCATTATGCCGGACCTGCCGACCACCGGCCGCGACGGCTACGGCTACCGGCACCATTACGTCGTCTTCCCGTTCACGCCGCCGGCTGGGGCGGAGATCCCGCAGATGGTCCACCTGCGGCCGAGCGAGCTGAAGGCGTCCGATTACAAGCCCGGCCCGACCGGTCAGGAGCATGCCTATTTCGAGGGCCAGAACGGCTCGAAGGTCAGCGCCTGCAAGTTCAACGGCGAGGGCCAAATGCCGGCGACCACCCAGAACCTGTGGCTGGCGGTGGTCGACGGCCAGGCGACGTTCCGCGAGGGGGGCGTCACGACGGCGGCCAAGAAGGGCGAGAACCTGCTGGTCAAGCGCGGCGCGCAATTGAGCTGGCAGGCGAAGAACCTGTCGACGGTCTGCGTCTGGTTCTGACCTGAGGACCGGCGCCGGGCGGCGTCCGGCGCCGGCTCAGGACGAGGCGCCGCCCGCCTGGGCCGGCGGCGCGTCGTCGACGAGCGCGGCGGCGGTGTCGAAGTTGCGGGTCGCCTGGCTCAGCACCTGGTCGCGCACCGGCTTCAACGCCTGGCAGGCATAGCCGGTCAGGTGCAGGTCGTTGCCGCGCCGCATCAGCCAGCCGGCCTCGATGAGCTCGGCGACCTTGCGGCGCACCGTCTCCTTGGGAATTTCGACGGACTCGGCGATCGAGCGGGCGTTGATGCCGAGATTGGGCAGGGCCTCGAAGGCGCAGGCCTCGAGCTGGGCGTTGTCCATGGCGACAAACTGCGGGTGCTGGGCGGTGCGCACGGCGACGACGAGCAGGACGAGGAACTTGTCGAGGTCGCCAACGCAGGCCCGGCGCGAGGTCTGGATCAGATCGAGGAGCGGGATCAGCAGATCCGCGGCGACGGCCGGATAGTGCGCGTCGAGCAGACCCTGGACGTCCGAACGCAACTCGACCCTCCCCCTTTGGTCGCTGGGGCCGCGCGCGAATCGCGGCGGCCTTCACGCAGGGGCAAGGGCTAGGGGTCTGGCAGGTTCGCTGCAACTGACGCGAGACCCAAGGTGGGCCCCCGGTTGTGTCGCCGAACCGAGATATCAGTAGCGATAGCCCCAGGCCGGCTGGTCCCAGCTCGGCCGCTGGCGGGCGGGCCGCTCCCAGGCGGGGC
Organism: Phenylobacterium sp.; assembly: GCF_044236515.1. Lineage (GTDB taxonomy): Bacteria > Pseudomonadota > Alphaproteobacteria > Caulobacterales > Caulobacteraceae > Phenylobacterium. Next base: position 1,389 of record NZ_JBIIGK010000111.1, on the reverse strand, counting down.
CGTCGAAGGCCTCGTCGTCGCGCCAGGCGCGGCGGCGTTCGGCCTCCTCGAAGGCCTGGCGCTGGGCCTCGTAGGCGGCCTGCTGGCGGCGGGCGTCGTCGCGGGCGCGGCGCTCGTCGGCCTCATCGGCCAGGCGCTGGCGTTCGGCCTCCGCGGCGGCGGCTTCGGCGCGGGCGGCCGCGAGCTGGGCCTCGGAGATCGCCCGGGCGTGGGCCTCGGCGCTCTTGCGCGCCGCGTCGGCCTCCTGCTCGGCCGCCAGGCTCCTGGCCCTGGCCCGCGCCTGCAGGCCGCAGGTCCGCAGGTCGGCGACACCCTGCTCAGAGCCGGCCAGGGAGGCGCCGACCGGCTCTGCCGACAGCCAGGCGATGTCGAGAGTCGCGCCGCGGCGCAGGGCGGCTTCGGTCTCGCTGCTCAGCGTCAGTTCGCCGACCCCGGCGGTGTCGCCCCGGGTCATCAGGTTCGAGTAGCGCTTCTGGTCGATGCGGACCGCGAGGAAGGCCTGGGCCGGCAGGTCGGCCTTGGTGAAGCGCAGGGCCAGCCGCTCGCCGTCCGAGATCAGCTGGACGGGCGTGACCGAGCCGGAGCGGCCTTCAAGCTCGAGATCGGTGCGGCAGACCCCGTCGCCGGGGCTGATCATCCAGGCGGCCGACGGCAGGGCGCCGGACGGCGCCGTCGGCGCCGCCGACGCAGCGCCCGTCCAGAGGACGGCGGCCAAGGCGGCGACCGTCGATGTGACCTTTATCAACGAAGACTCCTCGCTGACACGCGGGCGCGATCCTAGCGCCGGCATTGCGGCGCGGCGATGGCGCGGTTGGTCGCGGCCCGCCCAATGTAGGATGGTGAAGATTACCGATCCGTAATACTTGGATTAAGGCGGCGTAATATTATTAAACTACCCTCATGACAGCATATTCACGAGACTTCGTGAGTTGAGAAAAGTAATCATTCCGCACCGGCCGGCGACATCGTCGGCATCAACAAATCGAGGGATGATCCAGATGACCCAGTTCACCGCCCGTTTCGTCGGCCTCGCCACCCTGGCGCTCGCCGCCCTGCCGATGGCCGCCGTGGCCACCTCCGTCCGCGCAGAACCGGCCTCGGTCCGCGTCGCCGATCTCGACCTGAGCCGCACCGACGGCGTCGTCGCCTATCACCAGCGCGTCGCCTCGGCCGCCGAGGCCTACTGCCGCCAGTCCGGCGTGGCGGCCAGCGCGCTGAGCCAGGTCGCCGCCTGCAAGGCGGGAGTCCGGGCCGAACTGATCCAGAAACTGTCGGCCGCGCAACTGGCGCAGGCCGGCCGCACCTCGGTGCTGGCCTCGCGCTAAGCCGTCAGGCCCGGCGGTTCAGGCCGTCGGGGAGCCTTCGTCGAGCAGCTGGCGGACCCGATCC
>NZ_JBIIGK010000259.1:0-2510 GCF_044236515.1 Phenylobacterium sp. | reverse complement strand
GGATAGGCGGTGCGGCGGTTGCGTGTGGAGTCCTTCTGTTGCACAGAAGCCCCCATCGCCGTGAAGGGAAAATGCGCCGAATGGCCCGGGAGGCCCCAAGTCACGAGGTCGACCGTCACGAGCTCTACCGGGTGGTTTCCACGGCGTTCGATGGCCGCTTCTACCGGCTAATCTACGACGACGTCGCCCAGGCCGGCCTCGATGCGCTCCGGCACTACCTCGGCGGCGGCTGGCGCGAGGGTCGCGACCCGGCCCCCTGGTTCAACGTCAGGGCCTACCTCGAGGCCAACGCCGATGTTCGCAAGGCCGACGCCGAGCCGCTGCATCACTACCTGACCGTCGGCCGCCGCGAAGGCCGCGAAGTCGTTCCGTCGCGCCACAGCGAGGCCTTCCTGGTCGAGGTTCTCGAACGCGGCGAGCGGCCCGGCTGGCGCCTCGCCGATCTGCTGCCGCCGGCTCCCGCCGCGGACGTCCGCGCCGCCGCCGCGCCCATCGCCACGCCGACCGTCGCCGCGCCGGCCGACCGCGCGCTCATCGAGGCCGAGTTCGACGCCGCCTTCTACCTCGGCGCCAATCCCGACATCGCCGCCGCCGGCTCAGATCCCCTCGACCATTTCCTGACCACCGGCTGGCGCGAGGGGCGTGATCCGCACCCGCGGTTCTCGGTCCGCGATTACCTCGACATCTACGTCGACATCGCCCAGGCCGGGATCAATCCGTTCGTCCACTACGTCCGCACCGGCCGCGCCGAGGGGCGTATCGGTCGCAACGACCTCGGCTTCCGCTACCAGCTGATCGCCGACCTGCAGCCGGTCGCCGACCGCGCCGCCCGCATCGCCGAGGCCGCCGCCCAGCTTCCGGTCGACCCGCCCGAGCATTTGGCCGAGGCGCTCCAGACCTCACGCACCGGCCTCGCCGACCTGCACGTGACCTTCAGTCACGACGACTACAGCGCCAACACCGGCGGGGTGCAGCTGTGCCTCCAGCGCGAGGACGCCCGCGTCGCCGAGCTCGGCCGCGATCACCTGCATTTCTATCCCGCCAAGCCGTGGCCGGTGGTGCGCGAGGCGGGGGAGGCGGGACCCCTCGGCGTTCTCTGGAACGGCCGGCAAGTCGGGGTCTTCGCCCCGGAGGCTATCGCCCCGGTCCTCAAAGCCGCCGCCGGACGGCCGGGCCATCGCACCTTCGCCATCCACAGCCTGCTCGGCCATGCCGCCGACGAGACCGCGGACATCCTCGCCGCCGTGGGCCTCAAGGCCGGCTGGTTCTGGCTGCACGACTTCGCGAGCCTTTGCGCCGGCTATCACCTGCTGCGCAACGACGTGCAGGACTGCGCCGCCCCGCCCCCCGACAGCCCGGCTTGCACCATCTGCGCCTACCTGCCGATGCGCGCCCGTCACCTCGCCGCCCACGAGCGTCTGTTCGCGCGGCTCGACCTGACGGTGGTCAGCCCCTCGCAGGCGACCCTCGACCTGTGGCGCGCCAGCTGGAACTACCCGACCGCCGGCGAGCTGGTCCTGCCGCATGCCCGGCTCTCGCCGCGCGGCCCGGCGCCGGCGGCCAGGAAGGGTCGCCCCTTCCGCCTCGCCTACGCCGGCGTCGCGGCGCCCCACAAGGGCTGGCCGCTGTTCCGCGAGCTGGTGCTGCGCCACGCCGACGACCCGCGCTACCAGTTCGTCCACCTCGGCGTCGCCACGCCCGGCGGCCTGCCGCTCGAGTTCCACGAGGTTCGCGTCACGGAGCAGCGCCCGCGCCTGATGCAGGAGACCCTCGAGGCCCTCGACGTTGACGCGGTGCTCGTCTGGCCGCTGTGCCGCGAAACCTTCTCATTCACCGCCTACGAGGCGGTCGCCGCTGGTTGCGCGGTGATCACCAATCCCGACAGCGGCAACGTCGCCGCCTTCGTGACCGACGGCGGCCACGGTCAGGTCCTCCTCGACGAAGCGGCCCTGACCGCCGCCTTCGACACCGGCGAGGTCGCCGCCCTGTCCCGCGCCGCCCGCAAGCCGCAGGTCCACGACCTCACCTTCAGCGCCCTGACGGTGGACCTGTTCGAAGGCGCCGCGGCATGAAGGTCCTCTGCTACTCGAGCTTCACCTTCTCCTACCTGAACCGCGCCCGGGTTCTGTTCCAGACCCTGCGCCGCTTCCACCCCGACTGGGAGCTGGTCGCCCTGATCACCGACGAGCCGCCGCCCGGCTTCGTCTTCGACCCCGCCTCGGAGCCGTTCGACCGCGTGGTCTGGGCCTCCGATCTCGGCATTCCGGGCTTCCGCGGCTGGCTGTTCCGCCACGACGTCGTCGAGGTCTGTACGGCGGTGAAGGGTCCCTTCATCCACCAGGCCTGCGGTACGGGCGCCGACGCGGCCATCTACCTCGATCCCGACACCGCCCTGCTCGCGCCGCTGACGCCGCTGGTCGAGCTGCTGCGGACGCACGACATCGTCCTGACGCCGCACCTGATCGAACCCAACGACGATCCGACCGCGATCCAGGACAACGACATCTCCG
>NZ_JBIIGK010000016.1:0-32398 GCF_044236515.1 Phenylobacterium sp. | reverse complement strand
AGGAGGCGATCCTGCTCGGCAAGAGCAAGAACGCGGCGATGGCCCTGGCCCTGGCCCACGCCGACGCCATCGTCGCGCCGACGCCGTTCCAGGCCTCGGTCCTGCCCTCGGTGTTCGCCCCGCGGGTCCGGGTGTTCCACGAGGGCGTCGACGTGGACGCGATCCGCCCCGGGCCGGCCGAGCCGTTCGCCCTGGACGACGGGCGGGTGATCCAGCCGGGAACGCCGGTGATCACCCACGTGAACAACAACATGGAGCCGATGCGCGGGCTGCATATCTTCGCCCGCGCCCTGCCCGCCCTGCTGAAGGCGGTACCGAACGCGCAGGTGATCGTCATCGGCGAGGCCAAGTCGAACGGCTACGGGGGCACGGCGCCCGAGGGCAGGACCTGGAAGGACGTCTGCTTTGACGGGGTAGAGCTGGACGCGGCCCGCGTGCACTTCCTCGGGCGGGTGCCACATCCGCGAATGCTGGCGGCGCTGCGGCTGTCGACGGCTCACGTCTACTACACCTACCCGTTTGTGCTCTCGTGGTCGTTGTCGGAGGCGATGGCCAGCGGCTGCTACGTCATCGGGTCGGACACCGCGCCGCTGCACGACGCCATCGAGGACGGGGTGAGCGGCCGGCTATTGCCGTTCTTCGACGTCGAGGCGCTCTCGGCGGCGATGATCGAGGCCTGCCGGAATCCGGAGGCGTCCGCGGCGATGCGCGCCGAGGCGCGCAAGGCGGCGGTGGCCAAGTTCGACAAGAAGGCCGGGCGCGAGGGGTGGCTGGGGCTGCTGCGCGAGCTGGGGGTGGAGATTTCCTAGGGCCGCGCTCCTAGCCCGCTTCGCGAGAGCTCCCTTTGAGGGGAGCATCAAAGGGTCTCACCCGCAGCGGACCTGTTCGATCAGGCCGGTGTTGGCGTCGAAGAAGAAGTTGAGGCGGTCGGCGCGGTAGTCCTGGGTCACCGGGCAGGCGGTGCAGGCGACGCGGTGCTTGCTCGGGTCCGGCGCGACGGGGATTTCGCTGCGCGGCCGGCCCACCAGGTGCTGGAGCTGGTAGGCGCCGCAGGCGTCGGGCTGCGGCGGGTCGGGCGGAGGCGGGGCTGCGGGCGGCGGCTGGGCCGGTGCAGGGGTCGGAGGCGGCATTGGGTCGGCCGGCGCCGCGCAGGCGGCCAGGGCGACGAGCGCCGCGGCGATGACGATCGGCTTCATGCCTGCTTCTCCCATCCGCGCTCCTGCTGCTTCCAATAGGAGACCGGCGCGCCTGACGCCTTGATCCGGCTCCATTGCGCCCGAGCGGCGGCCAGCTGGCCGGCGTCGCCGCCGTCGAACAGCACGACGCAACGGGCGTAGCCGGCGAGATCGCCCTCCTGGGCCCCATCGATCAGGAAAAGGGCGTCGGCGGCGTTCGGGTTTTCTAGCTCCGTGGTCAGGAGAACCGGCTGGCGCGCCGCCCCTGGCTCGGAGGCCGGGGCGTGCGGCAGGAAGCTCTCGTCGCGGTAAGTCCAGAGCCAGCTGTCGAGGTGCTCGACGCGGTCCGGCGAGGGCGTGCGCACCACCGCCTTCCAGCCGCGGGCCAGGGTCTTTTCCAGGAGTTCCGGCAAGGCCTGGTCGAGCCCGGTCCGTTCCAGGTGATAGAACCAGACCTCGCAGGCGGCGGCCGCCATCGCCGGATCAGCCCTCGTACTTGGCCTCGACCATGCGGTTCAGAAGCCGCACGCCGTAGCCGGTGGCGCCTTCCGGGATGGTCGGGACGCTGGACGGCTTCTTCCAGGCGGTCGAGGCGATGTCGAGATGCGCCCAGGGCGTCGACTTGACGAACTTCTGCAGGAACAGGGCGGCGGTGATCGAGCCCCCTGCCCGGCCGCCGGTGTTCTTCACGTCGGCGATCATGGAGTCGATCTGCTTGTTGTAGGCCTCCGGCAGCGGCATCCGCCACAGGGGCTCGCCGGTCTCGCCGGCGGCGGCCAGCAGGTTGGCGGCCAGGGCGTCGTCATTGGAGAAGCAGCCGGCGTAGTCGTTGCCCAGCGAAATGATGATCGCCCCGGTCAGGGTGGCCAGGTCGACGATGAACTTCGGCTTGAAGCGCTGCTCGCAGTACCAGAGGGCGTCGGCGAGGACGAGCCGGCCCTCGGCGTCGGTGTTGATGATCTCGATGGTCTGGCCGCTCATCGAGGTGACGACGTCGCCCGGACGCTGGGCCGCGCCGTCCGGCATGTTCTCGACGAGGCCGAGGATGCCGACGGCGTTCACGCGGGCCTTGCGGCCGGCGAGGACGTGCATGAGGCCGGCCACGGCGGCGGCCCCGCCCATGTCCCATTTCATGTCCTCCATGCCGTCGGCCGGCTTGATGGAGATGCCGCCGGTGTCGAAGCAGACGCCCTTGCCGACGAAGGCGACAGGCTGGGCGTCGGGATCGGCGGCGCCGTTCCAGCGGATGACGACGAGCTGGCTTTCGCGCACGCTCCCCTGGCCGACGCCGAGCAGCGAGCCCATGCCGAGGTCGGTCATCTCGGCCTCGCCGAGAATCTCGACCTTGAGGCCGAGTTCCTCGAGGTCCTTCACCCGGCGCGCGAACTCGGCTGGATAGAGAATGTTGGCCGGCTCGGAGACGAGGTCGCGGGCGAAGCTGACCGCGTCGGCGAGGGCCGCCAGCGGCGGGAAGGCGGCGAGCGCGGCGGCGCTGTCGGCGGCGACCACCTCGGTCCGGCGCACCGAAGGCTTCTTATCGGCGGTCTCGGTGGTGCGGTACTTGTCGAAGCGGTAGGCGGCGAGCCGAACGCCCAGGGCGGCGCGGGCCGCGAGCTCAGCATCGGCCTTCGGCAGGATCAGGCGCAGGCTCTCGAGCCCGGAAAGCTTGACCGCGTTGAAGGCGTTGGCGGCCGCATGCTCGGCCCCCATAGCGTCGAAGGCCTCGGCCTTCCCGGCCCCGATCAGGACCCGGCGGGCCTCGCCGGCCTGAGGCGGGACTTCGAGGGTCTGTCCCTTGGCGCCGGTGAATCGGCTCGCGGCGACCGCCTGGCCGATCGCGCCGTCATGGGTTCCACCCTCGAAAACCACCTGCGCGACAGCGCTGCGGGCGGGAGCGGCGGCGTCCGATGCGACGAACTCGATCTCCATGGCGAGCGGATCTCCTAAAACTCAGGTACGGTTCGGTGAGCCGGGCCGGCGGTTGTGCGACGCGGCGACGCATGGTTTAGAACAGCTCCGCGGCCGGGGCGCGTCAAAATCTCCGGGTGAGCCGTATTTCTTATCGATGCGCCTGATCGACCGATACCTCCTGCGCCAGCTGGCCGGCCCGACCCTGCTCGCCACCCTGGCGTTGACGGGGGTGGCGTTGCTCAGCCAGAGCCTGGCCGGTCTCGACCTGATCGTGAACCAGCGCCAGAGCGGCTTCGTGTTCCTGAAGATCACGCTGCTCTACATGCCGCAGCTGATCAACATGATCCTGCCGATCGCCCTGTTCGTGGCGGCCCTGGTGGCGTTGAACCGGCTGCATACCGAGCAGGAGATCGTCGTCTGCTTCGCCGGCGGCATGAGCCGATGGCGGGTGATCTCGCCGGCCATTCGCCTGGCCTGCACGGTGGCGTTCATCGCCCTGCTGATGAACCTGTTCATCCAGCCGGCGGCGTTCCGGACGCTGCGCGCCGAGTTGTTCGAGGTCCGGACCGACATCGCCTCGACCCTGGTGCGGGAGGGGGAGTTCACCGAGCCGGCGCCGGGCCTGACGGTCTATGCGCAGAACGTCGAGGGCGACGGCGGCTTCCGCAACCTCTTCATCCATCAGCAGAAGTCCGACGGATCCGCGACGGTCTACACCGCCGAGAACGGCCGGATCGAGAAGCGGGCCGGACGCAATGTGCTGTTGATGCGCAACGGCACGACGCAGGAGTTCTCCGAGCGCGGCGTGCTGAACTACCTGACGTTCAATGAGTACGCCTTCGACCTGTCGCCGATGACCAACTCGACGGAGCTGATCCACTACAAGCCGTCGGACCGCTATCTGCACGAGCTGTTTTTCCCCGACCTGGAGCAGGACTGGGAGAAGCGGAACCGGTTGGAGCTGCTGGCCGAGGGCCACGCGCGGCTGGCGAGCCCGCTCTACAACATCGCCTTCATGGCCATGGCGCTGTCGGCGATCATCGGCGGCGGCTTCTCGCGGCTGGGCTATGGCCGGCGCATCGCGGCGATCGGGGCCGCCGCGGTGCTGGTGCGGATCATCGGGTTCGTGGTGCTGGCCGCCTGCGAGGAAGAGGCGTGGCTGAACCTGTTGCAGTACGCCGTGCCGCTCGGCGCCATGGCGCTGGCCCTGCGCAGCATCTTCCGCCAGCGGGTCAGCCGGTTCATCGACATCCGCCGCCCGCGGGCCGCGCCGGCCGGAGCGGCCGCGTGATCCGGCTCGGGCGCATCGAGCGCTATGTGCTGACCCGCACCCTGGGCGGGGTCGGCGCGGCCATGGCGGTGATCGCCTCGGTCGTGCTGCTGATCCAGTTCGTCGACCTGTCGCGCTCGGTCGGCACGCGGGCCGAGGTCGGGGTGACGACGATCCTGTGGCTGACCGCGCTCAGGGCGCCGTCGCTGATCCAGGTGCTGCTGCCCTTCGTCTTCCTGTTCGGCGGGATCAGCGCCTACGTCGGGCTGAACCGAAAGAGCGAGCTGGTGGCCATGCGGGCGGCGGGGGTGTCCGCGTGGCGCTTCATCCTGCCGTTCGCGGGAGCGGCCTTCGCCGCCGGGGTGATCGCGGTGACCCTGGTCAATCCGCTGGCCGCCAAGCTGAACAGCCGCTTCGAAGCGGAACGGGCCCGGCTGATGGACAACTATCTGGGCGATGAGCCGCAGGACATCTGGCTGCGCCAGGGCGACGAGGGCAGCCAGATCGTCATCCACGCCCGCGACCGCGACACGGTGGGCGGGGTCGTGCGCCTGCGGCGGGCCTCACTGTTCATCTACGAAAAGGATGCACGCGGGGCGCTGCAGTTCCGCCGCCGGCTGGAGGCCGCCGAGGCGCGGCTGATGCCGGGCTTCTGGCGGCTGACCGACGTGCGCGAGGCGGCGGCGGGCGGCAATTCGGTGCGCTCGGAGACCCTGTCGATCCGCTCGACCCTCGACGGTGAGGCGGCGATGACGCGGTTCGCCTCGCCGGAAGCCATCGCCTTCTGGGCCCTTCCCTCGGCGATCCGGGTGACGGAGCAGGCGGGGTTCTCGGCCTATGCCTACCGGCTCAGGTTCCAGCAGCTGTTGTCGACGCCGCTGCTGTTCGCGGCGATGGCGGTGCTGGCGGCGGCGTTCTCCCTGCGGCTGGCGCGGCTGGGCGGTCTCGCGGGCCTGGCCGGAGCCGGCGTGGCGCTCGGGTTCGTGGTGTTCTTCTTCGACCAGATCAGCGGCGCGCTGGCGCGGGCCGACATCATTCCGCTGTTTGTCGCGGCCTGGGCCCCGGCGATGGTGGCGCTGCTGTCGGGCTTCACTCTGCTGTTTTACACCGAAGACGGTTGAATCCTGGCGCCGCCCGGCTATGCATCGGCAAGCCTTGCCGAACCGCGGCTCTGGAGGGGTCTTGAAGCGTATGAGTCCGGGCAGGCCCTCCGCCGCCAAGCGCGCCCTGTTGGCCGGCGCCGCCATCGCGGCCGTGCTGGGCGGCGCGCTCGAGGCGAACGCCCAGGCGCGGACTGACGGCGGGAGTCGCGCCAACGCCGCCGCCGTCAACCGCGACGGCCTGCAGCCGGACGAGCTCTACCTGGAAGCCGACGAGATCATCCGCGACGACAAGAGCCTGGTGACCACCGCCAAGGGCTCGGTGGAGATCCGCTACAACGGCCGGACGCTGCGGGCCGACAACCTGATCTACGAAGAGGGCGAGACCGACGGCCAGGGCGTGATCCGGGCGCGCGGCAACGTCCAGATCATCAACACCGACGGGTCGGTGGAATTCGCCGACGAGTTCGTGCTCGACGACGACATGCGGACCGGCGTGGCCCTCGGGTTCTCGGCCCGGCTGCAGGAGAACATCAAGATCGCCGCCGCCAGCGCCGTGCGGCGCAACGAGACGGTGCAGGAGCTGAACCGGGCGATCTATACGCCGTGCGAGATCTGCGCGGCCGACGGCACGCCCAAGACGCCGAGCTGGTCGATCAGCGCCGACCGCGTGGTCCAGGACAAGGCCCGGCGCCTCGTCTACTACCGCAACGCCCGGGTGCGGGTGTTCGGAGCTCCCCTGCTCTATCTGCCGGTCTTCTGGCACGCTGATCCGCAGTCGCCGCGGGCCTCGGGCTTCCTGACGCCGAACATCTCGGCGTCGGACCGGCGGGGCTTGTCGTATGAGCAGCCCTATTACTGGGTGCTGGGGCCGTCGGCCGACCTGACGATCAGCCCGCAGATCAACTCGAGCGTCAATCCGCTGCTGAACGGGCGGCTGCGCAAGCGGTTCTACACCGGCGAGGTCGACCTTCGGTTCGGCTATACCCACGAGCAGGACTTCGACGGGCGCGGCGACCGCTTCGGGCCGTCGACCAACCGCAGCTACATCCTCGGTCGCGGCTCGTTCCAGCCGAACGAGAAGTGGCGCTGGGGCTTCACGGCCGAGCGGACCTCGGACGACCTGATCTTCGACAAGTACCAGGTCGGCGACGTCTTCGAATCGCGCGGGCCTTACGTCGCCGACGACAGGCGGCTGATCTCCCAGGTCTATGCGATCCGTCAGGACCGGCGGTCCTACGCCTCGGTGGCGGCGATGAGCATTCAGGGCCTGCGTCGCGACGGGGACGAGACGACCAGCATCGGCGACGACAACGACCGCACCTTCCCGGTCATCGGACCGCTGGTCGAAAGCCATTTCGAGCCGGCCTCGAGCGTGCTCGGCGGGCGGGTGCGGTTCCACGGCAGCGCGGTGGTGCTGACCCGCGAGCAGTCGCCGCAGCCGGAGTTCCTGGCCCAGCGCCTGCCGGGCGTCGACAGCCGGCGGATCACCGGCGAGGTCGACTGGCGCCGGACCTTCACCGCCAGGTCGGGCGTGCGGATCGACCCGTTCGTGAACCTGCGGGCCGACGCCTATGCGGTGAGCGACCTGATCACGGCCACGGGGGCGGACGCCGGCTCGCGCAACCTCGCCCGGCCGCTGGCGGTGGCCGGGGCGACGGTGTCGTACCCGGTGTTCCGGCGGCTGAAGGAATCCACCGTCGTGCTGGAGCCGATCGTCCAGGCGGCGATCTCACCCGACGCCAAGCAGGTGGTGATCGGCCGCGATTCGGCCGGCGAGCCGATCTATCTGAACGAGGACAGCGTCGCCTTCGAGTTCGACGAGACGACCCTGTTCCGGACCAACAAGTTCCCTGGCTTCGACCTCTATGAAGACGGGGCGCGGGTGAACGTCGCCGGCCGGGCCTCGGTGCTGTGGGACGACGGGCGGCGCGCGAGCCTGCTGGTCGGGCGCAGCTTCCGGGCCGAGGAGAACAACGTCTTCCGCGCCCGCTCGGGTCTGCGCCAGAAGGCCTCGGACTGGGTGGTGGCGGCCGACGCGCAGCCGCTGCGCGGCGTCTCGCTGTTCACCCGGGCGCGCCTCGACAGCGAGACCCTGGGCATCCACCGCCTGGAAGCCGGGGCCAATGTCGCGCGGCGCTGGGGCTCGGGCTTCGTGCGCTACCTGACCGACGACTTCGACATCAACGCCCGGCCGCGGGAGAACCTCGACGTCGGCGGCGAGCTCTATCTCGGCCGCAACTGGGGCGTCTCGACCTACGGCAACCGCGACCTGAGCCAGGACGCCTGGGTGATCCGCGACATGGGCGTCTTCTATCGCGACGACTGCTTGCGGGTGGACGTCATCTACCGGCAGGAAGACACGGTCATCGGACGCCTGGGGCCGCGACAATCGGTCAGCGTGCGCCTAACGCTCGCCACATTGGGCGGACCAATCTATGGCAGATAGGGTAAAGGGGCGCGGACCGGGTCACCACCGGCGCCCGCACGAAGGCCCTCACGAAGGAATGACCTCGTCCATGATGCAACCGGGTTTCGTCACGGGCCGCGCGGCGCGGGGCGCGGCGCTGGCCGCCGCCCTGCTGGTCGCCTGCCCGCCGCTGGCTCAGGCCCAGGGCATGCGCGGCTCGATCGGCGGCGGTCCGGCCGCCCAGCCAGCCGCCACCCAGGCCCCGACGGTCGCGCCTGTTCCCGCCCCGGCGGGCACGCTGTCGGAGTCGGTGGCGGCGATCGTCAACGACGAGATCATCTCGACCTACGACCTCGCCCAGCGGATGCGGTTGCTGATCGCCACCTCCGGCGTCCAGCCGACGCAGCAGAACCTGCCGCAGTTCCAGCGTGAGGCCCTGGTCTCGTTGGTCGACGAGCAGCTGCAGCTGCAGGAGCTGCGCAGCCAGGCGCGACAGCAGAAGATGGACCTCGTCGCCACCAACGAGGAAGTCGAGAGCGAGCTGGCCTCGATGGCCCAGCAGAACAACATGCGGCCCGAGCAGTTCGTGAACGCCCTGCGCGCCCAGGGCATCGATCCCGAGACGCTCTACCAGCAGATCCGCGCCCAGATGAGCTGGCAGCGCTGGATCCGCGGCCGCTACGGCTCGCGCCTGCGGATCGGCGACGACCAGATCAACGCCACCCTGCAGCGCCTGCAGGCGGCGGCGAGCAAGCCGCAGTACCAGGTCTCGGAAGTGTTCATCGACGCCAACCGGGTCGGCGGCATGCAGAACGCGGTCCAGGGGGCGACGCAACTCGTCGCCCAGATGCAGCAGGGCGCGCCGTTCGCGGCGGTGGCCCGGCAGTTCTCGGCGTCCGGCACCGCGGCGAACGGCGGCGACGCCGGCTGGATCAGCCCCGGCGAGTTGCCGCCGGAGGTCGACGCGGCCCTCGAGCAGCTGCGCCCCGGCCAGCTGTCGCAGCCAATCCCGGTGCGCGACGGGGTCTACATCGTCCACCTGCGCGATAAGCGCGCCGGCGGCGGCGGGACGCTGATCAACCTCAAGCAGGCGGCCGTGCCGCTGCCGGCGGGCGCCAGCGCCGGCGACGAGGCCGCCGCCAAGGTCAAGCTGGAGGCGGTGCGCGCCGCCGCCACCGGCTGTTCCGACCTGGAACAGGCCGCCGGCCGCACCCAAGGCGTGATCGCGGGCGACCTCGGGGAAGCCGAAATCGCCGACCTATCCGACCAGTTCCGCCAGGCGGCCCAGGGCCTCCAGGTCGGCCAGCTGTCGGAGCCGATTCGCACCAGCGCCGGCCTCCATGTCCTAGCGGTCTGCGGCCGACGGGCGGCGGGTGAAAGCCAGCTGAACCGCGACGAGATCGAGAGCCGGCTCTATGGCCAGCAGCTGTCGATGATCGCCCGGCGCTACATGCGCGACCTGCGCGGTTCCGCAACCATCGAGACCAGGTGAAACCAGGCCCGCTGGCCCTCACGCTCGGCGACCCGGCCGGGGTCGGGCCCGAGATCGTCGTCAAGGCCTGGCATGCGCTACGCGCCGCCGGGCCGGCCTTCATGGTGGTCGGCGACTTCCAGGCCCTGGCCTCAGCCTCGTCGGCGGGGGCCGCGATTATCCAGCGGGTGACGACGCCAGACGAGGCGGGCCGCCTGTTCGCGAGCGCCCTGCCCGTCCTCGACCTGCCCCTGCGGGCCCCGGTGGTGGCGGGCCAGCCCTCGGCGGCGGCCGCGCCGGCCATCGTCCAGTGGATCGAGACGGCGGTGGGCCTGGCGTTGCGCGGCGACGTGGCCGGCGTCGTCACCGCGCCGATCGCCAAGGCGCCGCTCTACGAGGCCGGCTTCAAGTTTCCCGGCCACACCGAGTTCCTCGGCGAGCTGACCGAGGCGACGCGCTATGACGGAGCCCGCGGGCCGGTGATGATGCTGACGGCGGCGGACCTGCGGGTCACGCTGGTCACCATCCACACGCCTTTGGCCAAGGTTCCCGGCCTCGTCACCATCGACCGGATCGTCAACGCCGGCCTGGTGACCGCCCAGGCGCTCCGCCGCGACTTCGGGATCGCCGCGCCGCGCGTCGCGGTGGCCGGCCTGAACCCCCACGCCGGCGAGAGCGGCGGCATCGGTCGTGAGGAGATCGAGGTCGTCGAGCCGGCGGTGCGGGCCCTGCGCGACCTGGGCGTCAACGCCTCCGGCCCCTACCCCGCCGACACCCTGTTCCCCGAGGAGATGCGCGCCAAGTACGACGCCGCCGTCTGCCTCTACCACGACCAGGCGCTGATCCCGGTGAAGATGCTCGACTTCTGGGGCGGCGTGAACGTCACCCTGGGCCTGCCGATCGTGCGCACCTCGCCCGACCACGGCACCGCCTTCGACATTGCCGGCCGCGGGCTGGCGCGGCCTGACAGCCTGATCGCCGCGGTTCGCCTCGCCGACCGGATCGCCCGGCAACGGGCCGGCGCATGACCTCGCTCGACGCGCTGCCGCCGCTGCGCGAGGCGCTGGCGGCGCATGGCCTGATGGCCAAGAAGGCGTTCGGACAGCACTTCCTCCTCGACCTCAACATCACCCGCAAGATCGCCCGTCTGGCCGAGGTCGGCGAAGGCGACGTGGTGATCGAGGTCGGCCCCGGACCCGGCGGCCTGACCCGGGCGTTGATGGAGACCGGAGCCCGCGTCACGGCCGTCGAGAAGGACGAGCGGTTCCGGCCGCTGTTGGAGGACCTGGCGGCGGCGGGCGAGCTGACGCTGGTGCTGGGCGACGCCCTGGCGGTGGACGAGGCGGCGCTGGCGGGCGGCGCGGCGGCGCACATCGTCTCGAACCTCCCCTACAACGTCGGCACCCCGCTGCTGATCAAGTGGCTGACCGAGCCGTGGACCCCGGCGTCCCTGACCCTGATGTTCCAGAAGGAGGTCGCCGACCGGATCGTCGCGCCGCCGGGGGCCGGCGCCTATGGCCGGCTCGGCGTGATCGCCCAGGCGATCTGCGAGGCGAAGCTGGTGATGGACGTCCCGGCCCGCGCCTTCACCCCGCCGCCGAAAGTCGATTCGGCCATCGTCCGCCTCGTGCCGCGCCCCGATCGACCCGAGCCAAGGCGGCTGGACGCCCTGCAGAAGCTGACGGCGGCGGCGTTCGGCCAGCGGCGCAAGATGCTGCGGGCGAGCCTGAAGGCGCTGGGCGGCGAGGACCTGATCCTGGCGGCCGGCCTCGACCCGCAGGCGCGGGCGGAGACGGTGCCGGTGGCGGGGTTCCTGGACCTGGCCGACGCTTGGCTGGAGCGGCGGGGCTAGGCGCGCGCTACTTCTTTTCGAGCAGAATCTGGCCTTCGTTCTTCAGACGGCCCTTCAGCTTGCCGGCGATCATGCCAAGGATGCCGGGAAGGAGCACTTCCAGGCGGACCGACTTCTCTGCAACGGCGATGTGGCCGCTGATAGCCTGGCCCATGGCCTGGAGCGAGAAGCGCATCATGTCGCCGTCCCAGTCGCGCGACACAGCGCCGGCGACGGCGCCGAGCTGGCTGGAGAAACGGCCAAAGCCTTCCTCGATCCGTCGGCGGGCCTCTTCGCGGCCGAGTTCGTGGGGAATGTCGACGGTGATCGGCTTGCTCATGACCTAAAGAACGCCTTGGCAGTGGCGGGAAGTTCCCTGGGCCCCTAGGCTCGTCGCATGACTGACGATCGCAGCCTGTTCGGCGACGGACGCTATCCCGACGCGGGCCCGCTGGCCGTGTTGGCGCGGCTGAGTTTCGTGGGGGCGGCGCTGGCGATCGCCATCGCGGTGTTCCTGCCGCGCGAACTGGTACCGCAGTTCGTGCGCTCGCACTACCTGCAGCACTTCGCGGCCTTCTATGTCCTCATGCTGTGCGCCTTGTCGGCCATGCCACGGGCGCGGCTGCGCAATGCGGCGCTGTTGGTGGCGCTGTTCGCGACAGTGCTGGAGGCCGCCCATCTGTTCTCTGGAGCGGCCCTGACGCCGCTGATCGACAACTGGGTCGCAGACCTCGGCGGGCTGGCCGCGGCGGCGGCGCCGGTCGTCGTCGAACGCTTCCGCCGGCGCTTCCCGCGCAAGGCCTAGAAGAGGCCCCAGCCCCCGCGGTCGCGGACCCGCAGGTTGTTCTGCACGTGGCGCACGCCGTCGATCTCGGCGATGTCCTCGATGCGGCGCTTGTCGTCGCGGCGGCGCACCGTGCCGTTCAGCGTCACCTCGCCGTTCTCGACCAGCACCTCGACATCGCGCAGGTCGAGACGGCGCTCGTCCTCCAGCCGTTCGACGATCACCGCCCAGAGCACCCGGTCGGAGGAGCCGCGCCGGCGGGTTCGGCGAGAATGGTCGGGTTCGGCGCCGACCGGACGGCCGACGAAGTAGTCGGTGGCCATCTCGCCCCAGGTGCGCGGCTCGTCATAGTCGCGTTCGTCCCGGTGGCGGTCGGAGCCGGGGCGGTCCAGGCCATGGCGGTGCAGGTCATGCCGGTCGGGACCATGACGGTCGGGGCGAAGATCGGCATCGCGACGATAATCGCCGGAATTCATGCGGCGGGCGTAGTCGCGCTCGCGTTCCGAGCGGCGGTAATCGTCCGGCCCGGCGCGGTAGCCGGTGCGCGTTTGCGGGTCGTACCGGTAGTCGGTGGAATAGTCCGCCTGACCGAAATCCTCGCGGTCGGCGCTGCGCGCGCGCCGTTCGTAGTCTTCCCGATCCTGCCAGTGGTCGCGACGCATGGCTGCCTCCTTCGTCACCAGGGCCTTTCCGGCAAGAACCGGCGCCTTGGGGATCGGTTCCCGGCCGCAGTTCGCCGCAAGGTGACGGGGCGGACGACTCCTGAAAGACCAGGGCCGTGCACAAACCCGGACCGCCGTTGGAAGAGCATTCGCTGGAAGACGAACTGGCCGGCGCCCTGCCGGACCGGCGCACCCCGCTGAGCGCCCTGCTCCGGCGGTGGGGCCTTCGTCTGATCCCGCTGATCCTGCTGGGGGTCGCCGCCCTGGTGCTGTGGCGGGATTATCACGAGCTGCGTCCCGGCGAGATCGCCGACGAGATCCGCGGCTGGGGCCACACGCGGATCGGCGCGGCCCTGACGCTGTCGGCCGTCTCTTTCCTGCTGATGGGCGTGGTCGAGAAAGTCGGCCTGGCCTGGATGGGCGCGCGGCTGCCGTGGGGGCCGACGCTGGCGACGGCGTTCATCGCCAACGCCATCGCTCACGCCCTGGGCGCCAACCTGCTGGTTTCCGGCGCCGTGCGGGCCCGGCTCTACGACCGCCACGGCGTGAGCCTGACGCAGGTCGCCGGCGCGACGCTGTTCCAGGGGTTTTCGTTCGCGGTCGGCATCTCGACCCTGGCCGGCATCGGCCTTCTGGCGGCGAGCACCGAGGCGCTGGCGGCCAGCGCCATCTCGACCCAGGTGGCGCGGACGACGGGGACGGTGCTGCTGAGCGGCGTCAGCGCCTACCTGCTGGGCTGCGCCCTGCACCGGGCGCCGATCCACGCCTTCGGCCGGACCTTCGCCCTGCCCTCGCCGGCCAAGGCCCTGGTGCAGCTGTCGATCGGGGCGCTCGACAACGCCACGGCGGCGGCGATCATCTGGATCCTGCTGCCGGCGGTCCCGCTCGACTACCTGGCCTTCGTCGGCTCCTATGCGATCGCCTGCGTCGCCGGTCTGATGTCGACGGTGCCGGCCGGCGCGGGGGTGTTCGAAGGGTCGCTGTCGGCGCTGCTGCGCGGCGTCCCGGCGGCGCCGCTGGCGGCGGCGCTGCTGGGCTATCGGCTGGCCTATTTCCTGCTGCCGCTGCTGGTGGCCATGGCGCTGCTGGCGCTCGACACCCTGCGGCGGGCCCGGCTCAAAGCCAGCGGGACCGCTTGAACCAGGCCCAGAGGCCGAGACAGATCAGGACGATGGCGGCGAGGACGGCCGGATAGCCGTAGCGCCAGCGCAGTTCGGGCATGACGTCGAAATTCATGCCGTAGATCCCGGCGATGGCGGTCGGCACGGCGAGGATCGCGGCCCAGGCGGCGAGCTTGCGGGTGATCGCCCCCTGCCGCTGCTGTTCCAGCAGGCTGGAGACCTCGAAGACCGACGCCAGCACCTCACGCAGCCCGTCGGCCCGCGCCGAGACGCGGCGGACGTGGTCGACGACGTCGCGGAAGTAGGGGCGCACCTCCGGGTCGATGCACGGCGTTTCCAGATGTTCCAGGCGCGCCGCCATCTCTTCCATCGGCCCGAGGATGCGGCGGAAGCGCATCAGCTCGCCGCGCAGCTGGAAGATGCGCATGATCTCGCCCCGCGTCAGGAAGGCGTCGAGGGCGTGGCGCTCCATGGCCAGCACCTCCTCCTCCATGGCGTCGACCACCGGGGCGTAGCCGTCGACGACGAAGTCGAGGACGGCGTGCAGAATGAAGTCGCCGCCGTGCGCCAGGAGCCGGGGCGCAGCCTCGAGCTGGGAGCGCAGCTGACTGTGCGAGCGGGCCGAGCCGTGGCGCACGGTGACGATGTGCTGGGGGCCGAGGAAGACGTGGGTCTCGCCATAGGCGATGTCGTGGCCGGCGATGTGGGCGGTCTTGGCGACCACGAACAGCTCGTTGTCGTAGACCTCGGCCTTGGGCAGCTGGTGCGCCTTCAGCGCATCCTCGACGGCCAGGGGGTGGAGCGCGAACCGGCGGGCGAGGACGCGAAGTTCCGGCTCCGCCGGCTCGAAGAGGCCGATCCAGGCGACCTCGCCCGGCGCCAGGTCGAGGCCGCCGTCCCCGTCGAGCGACAGGGGTCGGGCCCGGGCTCCGGCCCGATAGGCGTAGGCGGCGACGACGGTCATGGGAGGCTCTTAGCAGCCGACGGCGGTCGCCTCCATGATCGGCAGATCCGGCCGCGAATACAGCCTTGGCCTATTTCGGGTCGCGCGGAGGTTGCGCGCCGGCTTCCGCTAGGTAAATACTCGCCCATCGGTTGCTTCCGAAGGGGACCGAACGGTGAGCGGGCAGAGCCGTGACATCGCCCGCAGTCGGTACGTCCCCCCTGGGACGGGAGCCGACCGCCCTCCGGGGAGCGAGATCCCCGTCTTTTTCTACGGTGATTTCCTAGATCTTCTCGGCGAGCAGCGTCTCGACGAAAGGGCCCAACCAGGCCTGGCGGTCGCGCCGCAGGCGCTCGGCGTGATAGATATGGGCGAGGTCGGCGTAGGCGTGGTCGTAGTCGACGTTGACCAGCACATAGTCGTAGAGGCGGTACTGGGCGATCTCGCCATAGGCCCGCGTCAGGCGACCTTCGATGACATTAAGACTGTCCTGCGCCCGGGCGTGCAACCGGCGCGATAGCTCATGCATGGACGGCGGCAGGATGAAGATCCGCACGCTGTCGTCCGGGGCGTTGTCGGCGATCGAGCGGGCGCCCTGCCAGTCGATGTCGAAAAGGACGTCCTTGCCCTGTTCCAGAGCGGCCATGACCGGCGCGCGCGGCGTGCCGTAGCGGTGATCGTGGACATTGGCCCATTCGAGCATCTCGCCGGCCTGGACCATCTCGTCGAACTCGGCGTCGGAGACGAAATAGTATTCGCGGGCGTGCTCTTCGCCCGGGCGCGGCGGCCGGGTGGTGGCCGAGATCGACAGGGTGAGGTCGGCGTGGTCGGCGACCAGGCGGCGCGACAGCGAGGTCTTGCCCGCCCCCGAGGGCGAGGAGATCAGCAGCAGCAGGCCCCGGCGGCTCGGCTTCTCGGTGGTCACGGCGGCCTCTTTATTCAACGTTCTGAACCTGCTCGCGGAACTGTTCGATCACCGCTTTGAGGTCGAGGCCGACGGCGGTCAAGGCGCCGATCGCCGACTTCGAGCACAGGGTGTTGGCCTCCCGCATGAACTCCTGAGTCAGGAAATCCAGTCGGCGCCCGACGGCGCCGCCGCCGGCCAGCAAGGTGCGGGCCTGGGCGACATGGCCCGTCAGACGGTCGAGTTCCTCGCGGACGTCGGCCTTGGCGGCCAGGGCGGCGGCCTCCTGCAGGACACGCTCCTCCGGGAAGGTCTCGCCGGCGAGTTCGGCGACGCGGCGCTGGAACCGGTCCTTGATCGCCAAGGGCTGGGCGGCGGCGTGGGCCTCAGCGGCGGCGACGAGCTCGGCGATGCGATCGATCTGACCGGTCAGGACGCCGAGCAGGGCCTGGCCTTCGTCCCGACGGGCGGCGAGCAGGCCGTCCATGGCCTGGGCGATCGAGGCGGCCATGGCGGACTCCAGGCCCGCCAGCGCCTCGGGGTCCTCGAGGGCGTCGGAAGTCTCCAGCACGCCGCGCAGGGACAGCAGGCCGTCGAGGCGCGGCGGAGCGACCATGCCGGTGGCGACATAGGGGGCGCCGGCGGCGAGGTAGCGTTCGAGCTGGGCGACGTCGATCTTCACCGCGCCGGCCGCCTCGGCGCGGCGGGCCTGCAGGCCGACGGTGACCTGACCGCGTTGGAAGCGGGCCTGCGCCGCCTCCTTGGCCGCGCGCTCGAGGCCGTCGAAGCCGGCCGGGCCGCGGTAGCGGGTCTCGAGGGTGCGGCCGTTCACCGAGCGGGCTTCCACCGCCCAGGTCCAGCCTTGATGGGCGCCTTCGGCCCGGCCGAAGCCGGTCATGCCGGACAGGATCGGGCCGGAGAGGGTCATCTCGCGTCTCCCGCACGGCTGCGTTCAACCTGCCGCCAGCGGGCGACGTTGCGCAGGTGGTCCGGATAGGTGCTGGCGAAAACGTGGCCGCCCGTCCCGTCGGCGACGAAGAACAGGTCGGCCGTCTTCGGCGGGTTCAGCACCGCCTCGATGGCGGCGCGGCCCGGATTGGCGATCGGCGTCGGCGGCAGGCCGTCGATCCGGTAGGTGTTGTAGGGCGTCGTCGCGGCGACTTCCGAGGCCAGCAGGCCGCGGCCGAGCGGTCGGCCCTTGCTGATCCCGTAGATGATCGTGGGGTCGCTTTCCAAGCGCATGCCGGCGCGCAGGCGGTTGACGAACACCGCGGCGACCCGCGGCCGCTCGGCGGCGACGCCGGTCTCCTTTTCGACGATCGAGGCGAGGGTCAGAGCTTCGGCCGGGGTGGTGAACGGCAGGCCGGGCTGACGCCTGGGCCACAGCTCGGCCATCAGGGCGTCCTGGGCGTCGGCCATGCGGCGCAGGACGGCGGCGCGGTCCTCGCCGCGCTGGACCTGGTAGGTGTCGGGCAGCAGGCTGCCCTCGGCCGGAGCGGCCGCGGCGCCGGCCAGCACCGGCTGGCGGGCGACGGCCTCGGCGGCCATCTCGCTGGTCCAGCCTTCCGGCACGGTGACGAGGTGGCGGACGACGCGGCCGGCGCGGATGTCGTCGAGAATGCGGGCCATGGAGGCGCCGCGCGGAAACTCGTACTCCCCGGCCTTGAGCTGCGCCGCCGCGCCACTGAGCCGGGCGGCGGTCATGAACAGGGCGCGCGAGCGGATGACGCCGGCGTCGGACAGTTCGTCGGCGATCTGGGACAGGCCGGCCCCGCGGTCGAGGATCACCGACGTCAGTTTGTCGTGCGGCCCCGGGCCACGCCAGGCGAACACCACCCAGAGCGCCAGGAGGGCGACGAGCGCCGCCAGCCCCAGCCCGGCCCGCCCCGCCGCATGCCGCGACCCCGCCGCGGCCTTGCGCGGCACGGGACGCCGACGAGGGCGGAGGCGGAAGCGTCGGGTCACGCGACCTTCTTGAAGATCACCGAGGCGTTGGTGCCGCCGAACCCGAAGGAGTTGGACATGGCGATGTCGATCTCGACCGGCACCGGCTTGTGCGGGCACAGGTTGATCTTCGTCTCCACCGACGGGTTGTCGAGGTTGATGGTCGGCGGCGCGACCTGGTCGCGGATGGCGAGCACGGTGAAGGCCGCCTCGATGGCGCCGGCGGCGCCGAGCAGGTGGCCGGTCGCCGACTTGGTCGAGCTCATCACCACCTTGGCCGCGGCGTCGCCGAGAATGCGCTCGACGGCGCCGAGCTCGATCTCGTCGCCGAGCGGCGTCGAGGTGCCGTGGGCGTTGATGTAGTCGATCTGGGTCGGGTCGATCTTCGCGTCCTTGATCGCCGCCTGCATGGCGCGGTAGCCGCCGTCGCCGTCCTCGGCCGGGGCGGTGATGTGATAGGCGTCGCCGGCCATGCCGTAGCCGATCACCTCGGCGTAGACCTTCGCGCCGCGGGCCTTGGCGTGCTCATACTCCTCGAGCACCAGGACACCCGCGCCTTCGCCCATCACGAAGCCGTCGCGGTCCTTGTCGTAGGGGCGCGAGGCCTTCTGCGGGTCGTCGTTGAAGCTGGTGGACATCGCCCGGCAGGCGATGAAGCCGGCGATGCCGACCGGCACCACGGAGCCCTCGGCCCCGCCGGCCACCATCACGTCGGCGTCGCCGTACCTGATGATCCGGGCCGCGTCGCCGATCGCGTGAGCGCCGGTGGCGCAGGCGGTGACCACCGAGTGATTCGGCCCCTTGAAGCCATGGCGGATCGAGACCTGGCCGCTGGCCAGGTTGATCAGCGCCGAGGGGATGAAGAATGGCGAGATGCGTCGCGGGCCCTTCTCATGCAGCTCGATCGCCGTGTTGGCGATGGCCCCGAGGCCGCCGATGCCGGAGCCGATCATGACGCCGGTGCGCTCACGGCCCTCGTTGTCGTCCTCGCCAGGAGCCCAGCCGCTGTCCTTCACCGCCTCGTCGGCGGCGGCGATGGCGTAGAGGATGAAGTCGTCGACCCGGCGCTGGTCCTTGGGCGACAGGGTCGCGTCGGGATCGAAGGAGCCGGCGACGTCCGGTCCGCCGCCGCCGCGCCCATCGACCCGCGGCACTTCGCAGGCGACCTGGCAGGCGTAGGCTTCCGGATCGAAGGCGCTGATGCGGCCCGCGCCGGACTTGCCGGCCAGGATCTGCGACCAGACGTGATCGACGCCCACGCCCAAAGGGGTGACGAGGCCAATCCCGGTGACGACGACTCGACGCATGGCGGACCCTTAAACGAGAACCGCCGCGGCTAAGGGGATCTCCCTCGGCGACGCGGCGGCATAATTTCAGAGCATGGACAGGCGCTTAAGCGCCCAGACGCTCCTGGATGAACTTCACGGCGTCGCCGACGGTCTGGATGTGCTCGGCGGCGTCGTCGGGGATTTCGATATCGAACTCCTCTTCGAAGGCCATCACCAGCTCAACGTTGTCGAGGCTGTCGGCGCCCAGGTCGTCGATGAAGCTCGCCTTTTCGGTGACCTTCTCGGGATCGGCGTCGAGGTGCTCGATGACGATCTTACGGACGCGTTCAAGAACGTCGGACATTCGGTAGGTCCCTCAGGCTTAGTCTAAAATCTGCATTCGGCGACGGCGCGGCTGGAGTCAACCATGCCGAACCGTCCCCGGCTCGGCCACGCCGGTAGCATGTTCGTTTCGAGGTGGCGAGGCTAGATCATCGCCATGCCGCCGTTGACGTGCAGCGTCTGGCCCGTGACGTAGGCCGCCTCCTCGCTGGCGAGGTAGACGCAGGCCGCGGCGATCTCCTTGCCGGCGCCCAGGCGGCCGGCGGGGATCGTGCCGAGGATCTGGCTCTTCTGCTGCTCGTTCAGGGCGTCGGTCATCGGGCTTTCGATAAAGCCCGGGGCCACGCAATTGACCGTGATGCCGCGGCTGGCGACCTCCTGGCCCAGGGCCTTGGAAAAGCCGATCATGCCGGCCTTCGAGGCGGCGTAGTTGGTCTGGCCCGGGTTGCCCATGACGCCGACCACCGAGGTGATGCCGATGATCCGGCCGCTGCGGCGGCGCATCATGCCCTTCACGGCGGCGCGGGCGAGGCGGAAGTAGCTTTCCAGGTTGACCTTGATCACCGCCTCCCAGTCCTCGTCCTTCATGCGCAGAAGAAGGCCGTCGCGGGTAATGCCGGCGTTGGCGATGAGGATGTCGACCGGCGCGCCAGCGGCCGCTTCCGCCGCCTCGATCAGACCATCGACGGCGGCGGGATCAGAGAGGTTGGCGGCAGCGACGCTGGTCCGCTCGCCGAGCTCGCCGGCCAGCTCTTTGAGGACCGCCTCGCGCGTGCCGGACAGCACCACGTGCGCGCCGGCGGCGTGCAGGGCGCGGGCGATCTCGGCGCCGATGCCGCCGGTCGCGCCGGTGACGAGCGCCGTCTTGCCGGAAAGGTCAAACATGACTGTCTCTCGTCTCTAGAGCGATTGGGCGAAGGCTTCGAGGTCGGCCGGTGTGTTGAGCGGCGTGGCCTCGGCCTCGGGGGCGATTCGCTTGATCATGCCGGACAGCACCTTGCCGGCGCCGGCCTCGGCGAATCGGGTGACGCCGCCCTCCCCGGCCAGCCACAGGACGCTTTCGCGCCAGCGCACGCGGCCGGTGACCTGCTCGACGAGCAGGCGGCGGATGACCTCGGGGTCGTTGGTGGGGCGGGCGGTGACGTTGGCGACGACCGGCGCGCGGGGGGCGAGGATGGTCGCCTCGGCCAGGGCTGCGGCCATCTCGTCGGCCGCGGGCTGCATCAGCGGGCAGTGGAAGGGCGCTGAGACGTTCAGCGGGATGGCCCGGGCGCCGAGCTCCTTGGCCGCCTCGATGGCGCGATCCACCGCCGCCTTGGCGCCGGAGATCACCACATTGCCCTGGTTGTTGTCGTTGGCGACGACGCAGACCCCGAGCCTGGCGCCCTCGGCGGCGGCGGCTTCGGCCAGGGCCACGTCGGTCTTGGGCCCGATCAGCGAGGCCATGGCCCCCTCGCCCACCGGCACGGCGCGCTGCATGGCCTGGCCGCGCAGCTTCAGGAGGCGGGCGGCGTCAGTCAGGGTGAGCGCGCCGGCCGCGGCCAGCGCGGAGTATTCGCCGAGGCTGTGACCGGCGACGAAAGCCGCCCTGTCCGGCCCGATCCCGAAATCGCGCTCCAGAACCCGCGCGACGGCGGCGCTGACGGCCATCAAGGCCGGCTGGGCGTTCTCGGTCAGGGTGAGCTGATCCTCAGGCCCCTCGCGCATCAGTCGGGCCAGGTTCTGGCCGAGGGCGTCGTCGACTTCCTGGAAGACTTCGCGGGCGGTCGCGAAGGCGTCGGCGAGTTCGGCGCCTATGCCGACCGCCTGGCTGCCCTGTCCGGGGAAGATGAAGGCGAGAGTCATGCCGGCTCCAAGCACTCTGAAAAATCCGAGGCCGGAGGGTTAGGGGATTAGCCCTCCCCCGGCAAGCAAGGCGCGCCCGCGCCCAGAATGGGCGTGGCGGATCGTCGCTATCTGAACCCGGATCGACCCGTGGTTGTCCATCCTCGCCCGATTCAAAGAGGGCGATTTCGCGGCCTCAATGCGGGACGAACTAACGCTGGGTCATCGACAAGACGAGGGCCGGCTCTACCTCTGGAAGGCGAGTTTACAGGGGCGGAGCGCAAGAAAACTCAGCGGGAGATCGGCCGCGCACGACTTTTGCAAAAGTCAGGTTGCTCCTCGGAGCCCTGTCCCAGATCGGGACCAGGAACTACGTAAAACCACTATAGGGCCAATGTTCAGTTGAAACTTGACAGTCCAGAGGCCCGCACATAGAGGCGTGGATAACCAACGATTAAAACGGCGACCTACAACTATAAGGTTCAAAGCTGAAACCGCCACGTGTAGCTAAAGAGCGGTTAAGGCAAGGTCCCGCGTCAGAACAGTTTGCTTAAACAAACACTTTTAATTCAGGGGCGACACATGACTACCCTTCGGAACACCATCTTCGGCGCCGGCGTCGCCGTCGCCCTCTCGGTTGCGGCGACGGCGGCGATGGCTGAAACGGCCAACGTCACCACCAGCGCGACGATCATCCGTCCGATCACGATCGGCACCGTGACCCCGCTGGCCTTCGGCTCGGCGGCGCCGGGCTCGACCCAGGGCACGATCGTCGTCACCACCTCGAACACCCGTTCGGCCACCGGCGGCGTCGCCCTGGTCGGCGGCACGGGCGCCACCTCGGGCGGCGTGGTCATCAATGGCCAGGACGCCCAGGCGTTCAACATCGCCTACACCCCGTCGATCACGAGCGTCCCGTCGGGCAACGTCGTCGGCGACTACTCGCTGAGCGGCATCACCACCGACGGCTGCGGCGTCACGGGCGGCACGGGCAACATCGCCTCCGCCCAGATCGCCGCTTCGGCCACCAGCTGCACCATCAAGCTGGGCGCCACGCTCGGCGTCCCGGCCAATGCGGCCGCCGGCGCGGTTGCGGGCAACATCCAGGCCGTGATCAACTACAACTAAGCGTTTCATCGGGGCTGGGCGGATTGGCCGTTCAGCCCCGATAAACCCCAGTGGCTTAAGAGTCGCGGCAATGACCCGAGCACCGCTCATGATCGGAGTCGCCGCAGCAGCTTTGGCCTGCTGCGCGCAGGCTTTCGCGCTGACCAGCACCTCGATCCCGGTCTCGGCCCAGATCGTGCAGCCGGCCGGCATCGAGATCATCAACCCCCTCGTCCTGCCGACCGTCAACGCCGGGAACGTGGCGGGCAGCGCCGGCCAGTCCGCGGCGGGCGCCTCGCGCGCCACGGTCGGCACGCCGGTCGTGGGCAACGCGACCTTAACTATTCGCGGACAGGCTGGCGACGCCGTATCGATGGCCGTGCCGGAAAGCTTCACGGTCGTCCGTAATGGGGGAACCGAAGCCTTGACCGTCCGCACCAACACCAACGCCGAACTGGGCGTGTCCAATGGGGGCGTCGTTCTCGGCGGCGCGTTGGGCGGTAACTCCATGAGCGTGAACGTCGGCGGCGCGCTGTCGCTGGCCTCCGCCGGCAATGTGGAGCCGGGGGGCTACGAAGGCCTGCTGGTGGTCGTGGTTCAGTACAACTGATGCGCCGCGCCCTCCCCGCTGCGGCTGCGATGCTCGCGCTGCTCGGGCCGTTCGCAGCACAAGCTCAGGCCCCCGCCGCGCCTCCGGTTTCGGTTTCGACGACGACGGTCGGCGCCAACCTCAACATCTCGCCGAAGCGCGTCACCTTCGACCGCAACCGTCGCTCGGCGACGGTCTACATCTATAACCAGGGCACGGCGGGGGCGAGTTTCGACATCGCCCTGATCGACCGGGTCATGCTGCCCGATGGCCAGATCATCGCCGTCGCCGACGCGGGCGACCGGCCCGAAGCCAAGGCGGTCGCCGACAAGCTGAAGTCGGCGCAGAGCATGCTGGTCGTCTCGCCACGCCGGGTGAACCTCGCGCCCGGCCAGGGCCAGACCATCCGGCTGCGTCTCAACACCACCGAGGGTGAAGGCGAGTTCCGCAGCCACCTGACCATCACCACCATCCCGCCCCGGGACGCCGGCCTGACGGCCGAGGCGGCCGCCGGCGCGGGGGCCAACGAGCTCCGCTTCCAGATCAACTCCGTGTTCGGGCTGTCCATCCCGGCGATCGTGCGCCTGGGCGAGCCGGACGTGCGCGCCGCGATCGAGAACCTGCGCATCGAGTACGCCGACATCTCGCCGGACGGCACGGCGGCGCCGCAACGCACGGCCATCGCGACGTTCGACATCGTCCGTACCGGGGCCAACTCGCTGTTCGGCAATGTCGAAGTCCGCCGGGCCGGCCAGAGCGGCGAGCCGCTCGGCATCGCCCGCGGCGTCGGCGTCTATACGGAAGTCGCCCGCCGCACGGTCCGCGTCCCGCTTTCGCGGGCGCCGGGCGCCGGAGAGAAGCTCGAAATCACGTTCACTGACGACGACACCTCTCCGGGCAAACTCCTTGCGAAACAGGTCCCGTAGGTGCGTCGCGTGGTCCGCCACCGCCGCGCTTGCCATTTTCCGCGCATCGCAAGGCGCGGCCGCTGAGGCCGCAGCCCAGGCGCAGCCTGCGCCGCCGCCGGCCGCCAGTCCCGCAGCCGCCCCTCCGGCTGGAGCCGGCGAACTCGACCCGGCCACCCTGCTTCTGCTCTCGGTCGATCTCGACGACCTGACCCTGACCGACGGCCTGACGGCCTATGGCGATCCACAGGATCCGCATCTGGCGGTCGGCGAACTGACCCGCCTTCTTGAGATGGACGTCGAGGTCCTACCGACCGAACGGCGGATCATCGGGCGGCTGGGCGAGGCCCGTCGCTCCCTCGTCGTGGACCTGAAGAGCGGCATGGCCCAGGAGGCCGGCCGCAACATCCCGCTGGCCCCCGGCGACGTGGTCGCCAACGAGGGCGACATCTTCGTCCGCGCCTCGGTGTTGCAGCGCATGCTGCCGATGAAGTTCCAGGTCGATCCGGAGGCCCTGGCGGTCAAGATCGTGCCGTCGGAACTGCTGCCCGTGCAGAGTCGGATGCAGCGCCTGGCGCGTCGCCGGGACGCCATGCAGCAGTTCGAGGCCAAGAACGAAGTGCTGAAGGCGGAGACGCCCTATCGCCTGTTCAGCCTGCCGGCCTTCGACATGGTGCTGGGGGTCGGGGCTGAGAACAGTGATAACCGCTTTCCGCTGCGCTACGACATCAGGGTCGGAGCGGACCTGCTCTACACCGGGTTTCAGGGCTATGTCGGGTCGGATGAGAACGGACGTCCGGCCACAGCCCGACTGACGCTGGAGCGGCGGTCGGTGGAGGGGCGCCTGCTCGGCCCGCTGAAGGCCCGCGCCATCGCGGTCGGCGACGTGTTCACGCCCGGCCTGGCGCTCGGCCCGCGCAGCATGGGCGGCCGCGGCATGGCGATCTCGACCGTGCCGCTGGACGAGACCAACATCTTCAACCGCATCGACCTGCGCGGCGAGCTGCCGCTGGGCTACGACGTCGAGCTATACGTCAACAATATCCTGCGCAGCGGCCAGAACACCCCAGCCAAAGGCCGATACGAGTTCCTCAATGTCCCCCTCTCGCAGGGGCTGAACGTCATCCGCATCGTCACCTACGGCCCGCGCGGCGAGCGCAGCGAGAGCACGCGGATCGTCAATGTCGGGGGCGGCGTCCTGCGTCGTGGCGAGGCGACCTTCGAACTGGGCGTCGTCCAGCAGGAAGAGAACCTGATCCGGTTCCGCAACCCGGACGCCGACCAGACTTTCAACAACGGACGCGGCGGCCTGCGGGCCGCGGCGAACCTGAATTACGGGCTGACATCGACCCTGACCCTGGCGGCGGCGGCGGCCTACATCCCCGGCGAGACCCGCAAGCTCGACCGGCAGCTCTACGCCCTCGGGCTGCGCACATCGCTGTTCGGGTTCTCAACGCAGATCGACGCCGGCTACGACAGTTTCGGCGGCACGGCGGCGTCCCTCGGCATGGCCGGTCAGCTGTTCGGCGTCTCGACGGTGCTGCGCCACGCCGAGTTCCAGGGCGGTTTCATCGACGAGAACGGCATCGGCGTCGACATCACCCGTCCCCTCACCCGCCGCAGCGAGCTGACCTTCGATGGCAATCTGGGGCTGTTTCGGGCGGTGATCCCGCTGTCGGTGCGCGGCGTGCGCACCCAGTATGCCGACGGCCAGCGGGAGTTGCTCGGCAGCCTGCGCGGTTCGGGCACCGGAGCCGGCATCCTCTATTCCGGCGGCCTCGAATTCCAGCGCATTACCGGCCGCGGCGCCACGACGAACACCCTGAACGGCTTCTTCGCCGGCTCGACCTACCGCGGCTACAAGTGGCAGCTGCGCTCGAGCCTCGACTTCCAGATCCTGCCGGAGCTGGAGGCCCGCTCGCTGGCGATCACCGCCGATCGCGACATCAGCGAGACCGTCGCGCTGCGCTTCGGCGTGGGCCAGCCGCTGAACGACCTCAAGGGCTTCAACCTGACGGCGGCCAGCATCTTCCGGCTGCGGTTCGCCGACCTGGCGTTGAACGGCGAATACAACAACGGCGACCAGGTCTGGCGGCTGGGCGCCCAGCTCAACTTCGGCCTCGGCTACAACCCGGCGATCGGCCGCTACGAGATGACCCGGCCGGGCCCAGGCTCGGGCGGCAGCGTGCTGTTCGAAGCCTTCCTCGACCGCAACGGCAACGGCATCTTCGACGGCGACGACGAGCCGGTGCCGAACATCGTGTTGGAGGGCGCCGACCGCCGGGTGCGCACCGGCGCCAACGGCCGAGCCTTCGTCACCGGCGTCGGGGCCGGGCCGACCGCCCGCCTGCTGGTCGGCCTCGACGAGGTCGAGAACACCTCGGTGCAGGCGCCCCCGACCACGGTGCAGTTCTCGCCGCGGGCCGGCAGTTTCACGACCGTGCGCTATCCGATGAAGCCGACCGGCGAGGTGCTGGTGCTGATCCAGCTGCGACGACCGGACGGCTCGCTGGTCGGGCTGTCGGCGGCGCAGGTGCAACTGGTCGGCGACAACGGCTACACCGCCGACTCGACCACCGAGTTCGACGGCTCGGCCAGTTTCGAGAACCTGCCGGTCGGGACCTACAAGGTGGTGCTGGAGCCCGAGCAGGCGGCGCGGTTGCGAATGAGCCTGCTGGAGCCGCACACGGTGGTGATCAAGGGCGACGGCGGCTTCGCCCCGGACGTCAAAGCGGAGGTGAAGTTCGCACCTCGCAGCCAAGAGAACTTGGAGCAAACGCAGTAACTTTGCCGCAGTCTATTTGAGTGCAATTGAGCATTCCGAGGTGTAATGTGTGGCCAATGTGGGGCCGGATCAATAAAGCTCAACTCCTGCTTGCGTCCACTCTCGTGCTTTCAGCCGGGAGCGCAGCGGCGCAAACCTTCACGACGGGCGCCAGCGGCCCGGCGTTGGGCAATGTCGCGGCTGGGTCCTCGGGCGACACCGTCTTCGAGATCGACGCCTCTACCGGCCTGGTGACGGTCGGCAGCGGCTTCGGACAGCGCGTCAGCATCGGCGCGGCCTACGGCGTCGCCACCATCTCCTGCGGCAACACCAACAGCTGCAACGGCGCCTACGCCAACGTGAAGATCGGCTCGCTGAACACCTCGACCGGGCGGGCCGGCTTCCTCAGCAACTTCACCGTCGCGCCCGGCAGCGGCACGCCGACCAACATCTCCGGCACGGACCCGGTCAGCTTCAGGATCGGGCCGTTCACCAAGAACTCGTCGCTGACGGTGCAGTTCGGGGCCGACTTCCCGATCAAGAGCTCTGGCACCACCGGCGCGGCGCAGTCACGCTTCTATGTCAGCGCCGTCGCCTCGCCGAGCACGCCGTCGTCGACCGGCACGGCGCGGAACGCTACGGCCACGGTCTATCGCGCCATCTCCCTGGCGAAGAACGCCAACCTCAGCTTCGGGCGCATCGTGCGGCCCAACAGCGGCGACGGGTGGGTCGAACTCGCCCCGACCGGCGCACGGACTAACTCGGGGGCGGTCTGGCTTCTGACCCCCTCCCCGACCCGCGCCCAGTACACGGTGAGCGGCGAAGGCGGGCGGGTGCTGGACGTCGACATTCCGGCGACCTTTCAGATGACCAGCCCCGGCGGCGGATCGGTGACGGTCACGACCAACAACAATCTGGCGGCGACGCCGACCCTCGGCTCCAGCCTCGGCAACGCCGGAACGCTGAGCTTCTTCGTCGGCGGGCGGCTCGACCTGGACAGCGACACGCCCGGGGGCGCGTACACCGGCACCTTCGTGGTGACGACGTCCTACAACTGAAGTTTGAGAGTTCGTCTGGCGCAGCCTTTGCTGGCAGCGCACCGAGTATCGCCAAGTGCGGCGAAAAGCTGTACCATAATGGGGCGTTTGAGGGGCCATAATGCCGACGATCGACTTTGAAGGCGTCCAGCCGGGCTATGCCGTGTCCTATTCGGAAGACGGCTATACCGTGTTCAGCCAGCTGGCGAACCTGGCCCCCGAGTTCAGCGAAGCGCTGTGGAGCGGCAAGTCGTTCTCGAACGTCGCGGCCGGCGGCTATTTCCTGAACAACTACGCCAGCGACATCATCAGCATTCACCGCGACGGTCCGAACGCGACGTTCGGCGCCAAGTCGATCCAGGTCGACGGGTTTGACTGGGGCCCGTTCGAGGGCGCCGTGGCCCGCACCGGCACGTCGGAAGTCACCTTCACCTTCTACGCCACCCGGGCCTCGGATTATGTGACGTTCGAGTGGACGATGACGGCGCCGACGGACGGGCTGGTGGGCTTCCAGACCATCCTGCTGCCGCGCGAATTCCACGCCGGGCTGATCGACTTCAGCTGGAGCGTCATGGGCGGCACCGGCTGGGGCGCCTTCGACAATCTGGTGGTGGTCCCGAACAGCGCCCCGGTGGCCAGCGCCTTCTCCGGCTCGGTGACGGGCGGTCAGGCCTTCACCGGCCAACTGGCCGCGAGCGACGCGGACAACGCGGGCGGCGACGCGCTGCAGCCGATCACCTTCGAGATCGTCGGGGACCTGCCGGAAGGCGTCTACGTCTCCGAGACCGGCGAGGTGCAGGTCGAGCCGCTGGAAGGCGACGGCGACCTGTCGGCGGCGCGGACCATCAGCTTCAAGTTCCGGGCCTTCGACGGCGCCGAATATTCGGCCGAGAAGACCGCGACGATCACCGTCAAGCCGGCTCCGCTCGGGGCCGACATCCGCGGCGGCAACCACCCGCAGACGCTGTGCGGCACCGACAACAGCGAGCGCATCTTCGGCGGCAACAGCGGCGACACGCTGTGCGGCAAGGGCGGGGCCGACACCCTGGACGGCGGCAACGGCACGGACTCGCTGTGTGGCGGGGCCGGCGCCGACAAGCTGATCGGCGGCAACGGCGTCGACTGGCTGGACGGCGGCGCGGGCTCGGACCTGCTCGACGGCGGCAACGGCGACGACTTCATGAGCGCCGGCGAGGGCAACGACGTGCTGCTCGGCGGCAACGGGACGGACACCCTGGTCGGCGGCGCCGGCGAGGACACCCTGACCGGCGGCCAGAGCCCCGACCTCTTCGTGTTCGACGTCGATTGGGGCGCGGACGTCGTCAAGGACTTCGACTTCAAGAACGAGGTCCTGCAGTTCGCCACCTCGGTGACCATGGCCAACTGGAACGACGTGCTGTCGCTGATCGACGAAGGCCTGATCCGCCAGGACGGCAAGAACGTCCTGATCGAAGACGGCCTCGGCAACAGCCTGATGCTGGTGAACGTGAAGTTGTCGACCCTCGACATCGATAACTTCGTCTTCGTCTAGAACCTCCTCACTCCTCCCTCCCGCACAAACTCCGCGGCGCGTCCGCACGCGAGCTTCCGCCACCTGGAGTGGTGTGAGACGCCGGCGCGACCCTCGGTAAGGAATCCACATGCCGACCATCGACTTCGAAGCGGTCCAGCCGGGCTACGCGGTCAGCTATTCGGAAGACGGCTATACGATCACCAGCGAGCTCGCGAAGCTGGCGCCGGAATTCAACGAGGCGCTGTGGAGCGGCAAGTCGTTCTCGAACGTCACGGCCGGCGGCTACTTCCTGAACAACTATTCCAGCGACATCATCTCGGTGAAACGGGACGGGACGAAGGAGGTGTTCGGCGCCAAGTCGATCAAGGTCGACGGCTTCGACTGGGGCCCGTTCGACGGCGGCGTCGCGCGCACCGGAACCTCGGCGGTCACCTTCACCTTCCGGGCCACGCGGGCGTCCGACTACACGACGATCGAGTGGACGGTCAGCGCGCCGACCGACGGCCAGATCGGCTTCGAGACGATCAACCTGCCGAAGGAATTCCACGCCGGCCTGATCGACTTCAGCTGGAGCGTCGAGGGCGGCAGCGGCTGGGGCGCGTTCGACGACCTGGTGGTGGTTCCCAACAACGCGCCGGTCGCCAAGGGTTTCACCGCCTCGGTGACCGCGGGCCAGAGCTTCACCGGCAAGCTGACCGCCACCGACGCCGACAACACGACGTCAAGCGACCCCGAGCAGCCCATCGTCTTCCAGACCGTCGGCGAGCTGCCGGAGGGGGTCTATGTCGGTGAGGATGGGACGATCGAAGTCCAGCCGCTGGACGGCGACGCGGGCCTGATCTCGAGCCGCACCATCACCTTCAAGTACAAGGCCTTCGACGGGGCGGAGTATTCGTCGGAGCAGACGGCGACGATCACGGTCAAGCCGTTGCCGGCCGGCCCGGACATCAAGGGCGCCCGCAAGGCCGACAGCCTGAAGGGCACCGAGGCGCGCGAGAAGATCTACGGCCTGGAAGGCAACGACAAGATCTCGGCCAACGGCGGCTCCGACAAGGTGTGGGGCGACGACGGCAACGACACCATCTCGGGCGGGACCGGCGACGACTGGCTCTTCGGCGAGGACGACCGCGACAAGCTGGACGGCGGCGAAGGCGCCGATACGATCTCCGGCGGCGACGACTGCGACACGATCATCGGGGGAGCCGGCAACGACACCCTGTGCGGCGGCGACGACAAGGACAACTTCGTCTTCGACGAAGGCTTCGGCCGCGACGTCATCGTCGACTTCCGCTCGGGCCGCTGGGAAGGCCGCGGCTGCAACGACGACTGGGGGCACTGGGGCAGCTGGGGCCGCAACCACGGCCATTCGCACGCACGCGACAGCCACGGCAGCCGCTGGGGCGGCCGCGACGACGACCTGAAGTGGATCGCCGGCGACACCATCACCATCTCTCCGTCGGTGTTCGGCAGCTTCGATGAGATGATGGAGAACGCCGAGCAGACGCTGCTCGGCGTGCGGATCAACGCCCCGGACGGCGAGAGCAGCATCTTCCTGGTCGGCGTGAGCCTGCGCTCGCTCGATGTCGAGGATTTCGTCTTCGCCTGAGGACGAGTAGCATCGTCGGAAACCTTCGGGAGGCCACCATGAAGTCGCTCGCCATCTTCGCCGCGCTCGCCGCGTTCGCCGCCAGCCCCGCCGCCGCGGCTCTGAAGGCGGGGGACGCGGCGCCGGACTTCGTCGCGAAGGGCTTCCAGGCCGGCAAGCCCCTCACCTTCTCGCTCGCCGCGGCGCGCAAAAAGGGGCCGGTGGTGCTGTACTTCTTCCCGGCCGCCGACACCAAGGGCTGCAACCTCGAAGCCAAGATGTTCGCCGACGCCATGCCGCAGTTCGCCGCCGCCGGCGCGACGGTGATCGGAGTGACGGCCGGCAACCTCGACAAGCTGCAGAAAATCTCGGCCGACACCGACAAGTGCTCGGGCAAGTTCCCGGTGGCCGGTGATCCGGGCGCCCAGGTGGCCCGGCGCTACGACGCCATCCTGCCGATGAAGCCGGACTGGTCGGACCGCACGTCCTATGTGA
Source organism: Phenylobacterium sp. (assembly GCF_044236515.1). Taxonomy (GTDB): domain Bacteria; phylum Pseudomonadota; class Alphaproteobacteria; order Caulobacterales; family Caulobacteraceae; genus Phenylobacterium. The sequence continues at coordinate 1,443 of NZ_JBIIGK010000016.1, read as the reverse complement.
TCTCGCGCGACGGCAAGATCGTCCACGCCTACTCCAAGGCCGACCCGACCGAGCACGTCAGCCAGACGCTGACGGCCGTCAAGGCGATCCAGCGCGGGCGCTGACGGGGATCACGACCGCCGGGGTTTGATCCCGCTGGGCGCGCAATCGAGCTTGGTGCACAGGCGCGTCAGCATCTCTTCCATGGCGGCAGGCATCAGCGCCTGTGTCGCGGCGGCGACCTTGGGGGCCATAGCGGGCGTCTTGGCCATGATCGAGGCGCCGACCGGACTTTCGTAGAAGGTCACCATCGCCGCGAGCTCGGCCTCGGTGTAGTGCTCCGCGTAGAGGGGGATCACCGCTTCGACGAGGCGCGGCGTGACGACTTCGCGCATCGTCTCGAGGGCGGTGTCCAGGACCAAGGTCTTTTCCGCCTCGCTCAGCTGGGCGCCGCTGTTCATGCGCGCCGCGAAGCCCGGCAAGGTGGCGGTGAGCAGGGCGTCCATCTGCTTTTCCATGTCCAGCGCCTTCATGAGGCGGCGCACCAGCGCCTCCGAGCGGGGGCTGACGGCCGCCTGGGCCGGCGCCGGAGCCTGGGCCTGCGCGAGGGCGGGCTGGGCGAACGCGAGGGCGGCGGCGAAAATCAGCGGGCGATGCATCGAGGCGGGCTCCAGGAGGGGACGGGCGGACGCTCGGCGATACCGGCGCCGGCCGCAAGGCGAAAACCCTTGCCCAAACAGTCATTTTCGCCTATCTGCCCGCCTCTTCAATGGAAGGCGGTCTCACGCGGAACGCGAATGGGTCGGGAAACCCCCGGCCGCCGCGCTGAGAGCCATCGTTTCCGGCGGACCTTCCGCCGCCGGACACGCCGCCTTCCCTACCGGAAGAAGGAAAATATGGCCCTCTACGAACACGTGGTCATTTCGCGGCAGGATATCTCGCCGCAACAGGCGGAAGCCCTGAACGACCAGCTCAAGGCCCTCATCGAAGAAGGCGGCGGCAACGTCGCCAAGATCGAGTACTGGGGTCTGCGCAACCTGACCTACCGGATCAAGAAGAACCGCAAGGGTCACTACTCGCTCCTCGCGATCGACGCGCCCTCCGAGGCCGTCAAGGAAATGGAACGCCAGCTGTCGATCAACGAAGACGTGCTGCGCTACATGACCGTCCGCGTGGAAGAGCTGGACCTCGAGCTCTCCCCGATCCTCGCCCGCCGCGATCGCGACCGCGAACGCCGCGACGACATGCCCGCTCGTGAAGGGGCCTTCTGATGACTGACGTCACCACCGACGCTCCGGCCGCCCCGGCCGCTGGCGCTTCCTCCGGCGGCGCCCGCCGCCCGTTCTTCCGCCGCCGCAAGGTGTGCCCGTTCTCCGGCGCCAACGCCCCGAAGATCGACTACAAGGACGTCAAGCTCCTGCAGCGCTACGTTTCGGAGCGCGGCAAGATCGTGCCGTCGCGGAT